>NZ_JAWDXO010000037.1 GCF_032477075.1 Fusobacterium sp.
AAAACTTATGAAAATAAGGGAGAGTACAATACTTACTCTGTAGCATTTGACAACAGACTTACTAAAGTTATGTATACAGACCTTTCTAGACAATTAGATATATATGCTGATTTAGATTTAGAATATGGAAAAGTAGATGACTTCAAAGAAAGCGCTGGAAGCAAAGGTGGACTGGAAGTACAAATTAAAGATAATGACTACTTCAGCGCACAAGCAGGAGCGGGAGTAAAAGCATCTCAAAGAATCTATGCAGGAAATGATATATCTGTAAAAGTAACAGCAGATGTAAAATATGCATATGAATTTGGAGATAACTATGATGGTAATAAAGCAAGACTTAAAAATGGTGGAGAAGGATATTACAGTTTAATCACTCCAGAAGAAAGAGAAGGTAAATTAAGTGGAAAAGTTGGACTTACAATAGAAAAAGCTAACCACATGGGAGTAACATTTGAAGTGGAAGCTGCAGATGAAAACCATAAAAAAGATTCATCAATTAAATATGGTGTAAGATTCAATTACAAATTCTAATCAATAATTAAAATATTAGGCTGCCCCTGAATTGGGCAGTCTAATATTGCTAAAGGAGGTCAACCATGGTAGAAAGAAAAAAAGAGGCTGACCTTTAGGAAGTGGAGTAAAAAATTACTGCGCTCTTGGGTGTCGATTTACTGAAAAAGAATATTTACTAATCCAGGAAAGTCTGAAAAAATTAAAAGAAGAATATGGATCAAATAATAAGATAATTTTAAATCTATTTAAAAAATATGGAAATAATATTGAAAAGAAAATTATTTTATGAATATATTTAAATTATTGAGTTTAAGAATAATATTATGAAAAACAAAATAAAGTATTAAAAAGTAAAAAACTAAAAGAATAAAATATGTCAAGCAATTGACATTTTTAAGAGCAGTTAAATTATATAATCAAAAATAAAAAAACATTAAAGGCATAAATAAATTTATTTATGCCTTTTTATTATTCTCTAATCAGTAGAAAGCAATTTTTTATTTTACAATATTAACTTCCAATTTTTTTAAGAAAAAAATAAAATATAAAATTTTTTTAATATTTTCTATAATTCTAATTTTATTATTTCTTTATATTCTATTTTTAATCTGAGTTTTTTATGTTAAATAATATTTTTTTTATGTTTTAAAAGGAATATAAAAGTCAGGTGTGAATATAGAGCCAAATACACAATTTTATTAAATGTGTGTAAATATTTAAAATTGGAGGTAAGATTTTATGAATAAAAAAATAAGTGAAAAAGCTCTTAAAAGAGCTTTAAAAAGAAAAATAAGTTTCACTTTTTCTCTTTTTATTGTATTTTTAATAACTGGGATGATAACCTCAGCTTTTGAAATAGCAGATACAAAAGATGAAAAAGTAATAGAGCAAAGGTTAGAAAATGAAGATCAAAATTACCAAATATTTTTTAATTATGAATATCTAAAAAGTGGAAAATCAAAAGATAGAACTAAAAAAGAATTTGCTGAAACTATAAGAGAAGTTAATAAATATTACCAAAAGGAAAATGGCAGTAATTTTGGAAAAGATAAAGTTGTTGGAGGAAATGGAGTAGTAGTAGGAACGTATAATTCAACATCTGGTTCTAAAGAAACTGAGGTAGAAAGAAAGGTTGAAGCTACTAAACTGGAATATTTAAGTATTGAATCTGCTTTTTCAATAAATCCAATAATAACAAATCCAGATATTGAAAAAAATACACCAGAATTTAAAATAGAATATCCTAAAATTTCAATAATGGATAAACCCCTATGTATATTTCCTACTATACCAATTACAGTAAATGTGAAAAAGACACAGCCAATAGAGGTTAATTCAATAGAAAATGTTAATATCTCTATAGTGACTCCTGTAGCACCAAATGAAAAAATTGTAACAATAGCGTTACCTACAACACCAAAGGGATATGATATTATTACTCTTAATCCTCCAACATCTCCTAAAATGAATGCAATACCTGTAATCACAGTTTTGGATCCTGTTGATATCACATTTCAAGGTACAGGGTTTGCTCAAGGAACTGGAATACGTTTTAATGGTAGCCAAGGAATAGCTGCAATGAATTTTGATTCTTATTCAACAACAGGAATTGAGATTACTGCTAATGAAACAAAGGTCAGTTGGATTGGAACAATGACAGCAGGAGGAAGTTCAAATCTACCACTTAATTCATCATATAATTTTACTAATTTTAATACATTTATAAGTGATGTTTTAGATCATAATGTAGAGGTTACAGGGAATTATATAATGAAATCAACAGCCACCTCTAAATTTCCAATGTTCATAAGTTTAAATCCATATCAGTTGGGGATTTCATCTTCATCAGATAAAACATTTGATTTTAAAGGAACATTAACATTACATGGACCATCTTCTGCAAATGGGGGAGGAATATTGGGAATTGAACATCAATTATTAGCAGGAGGAACAAATGGTACTACTGCTATTGAGAATATAAATAGTGGAAAAACAACCTCTATATTAAAAAATTCTGGAGTTATTGACTTGTATAGTGGATATAATATGATAGGAATAATGATAGACACAGAATATTTTAATAACAATCAAAATTCTTATTTTAAGAAAAGGCCACAGACTAGAAATGATGGAACTATAAAAATAAGTGAAGGTGCATTTAGTAGTATAGGAATTG
Organism: Fusobacterium sp.; assembly: GCF_032477075.1. Taxonomy (NCBI): domain Bacteria; kingdom Fusobacteriati; phylum Fusobacteriota; class Fusobacteriia; order Fusobacteriales; family Fusobacteriaceae; genus Fusobacterium; species Fusobacterium sp. The sequence continues at coordinate 2,690 of NZ_JAWDXO010000037.1, forward strand.
ATTTTGGATATTACCTTGTAAAAAATGCTACAAATCTTAGAGGACCTAATTCAGATGTATACCTTGGAAATATTGAAATAGATGGACAGCAAAGTTATGGTTATAGACAAAAATACTATGGCAATCAATATTATGATATGGTTACCTTTAATGGCTCAAATGGAATAATAACAGTTAGAGGTAGTCAAAATGTTGGTATTTCTATAGCAGAAGGGCTATCAACAGGGGATCCTATTGCAAATGCACAGAGTATGCAAGTAGAAGTAGGTGGAAATCAAAATATTGGATTTTTAAGAAATGAGGATACTTCTGCAGCAAATAGTGAAGCTATGGTTCTGGATGGTAATAAAATTGGAAATACATTTGATTTTCTATCTACAGCAACTCAAAGTACATTGATTAGAAGTGATATATATGAAGTTATTTTGGATAAAGATTTAACAGTAACAACTGCTGGAGAAAAAAATAGTATAATGCAGGCAGGTGGAACTGGAAAAGTAACTCTAAATGATGGAAGAAGTATTGATGCTAATATGGACCAATTCTATGCATTAACAGCAGGAGATTTTTTAAGTTCAGCTGGAGCAAAAGCAGAAAATAGAGGAACTATAAATATAAAAGGAACAGAAAGTATAGGAATGGCAGTAGCTGCTGGAAATGCAGGAGCTAATAGTGGAGATATAAATTATATTGGAGATAAAGGAACACTTATATATAATTTAGGAAATTTTAGCATAACTAAGGGAACATTAAATATTTCAGGTTCAGAAAGTAAAGCACTTTTTAATCAAAATGGAACTATTAGCATTACTAATAGCAATCTAAACATAAATGCTTCCAATGGTGCAACAGGAATATCTAGCTTTGGTGGATATATATTTTCAACAATTGGAAAAAATTTAAAAATAGCAGTAGACGATACAGCAAGTTTAACATCAAAAGGGATAGCAGTATATGCAGGAGAAGGGGCAGAAATAATTCTTAGAGCAGCTGAAATAGAAGTAAAAGAGGGAGCAGCAGGAGTTGCAGCATTTGATGCTGGAACAAGTATTGATTTGACAGGAGCTGAATTGAAATATTCAGGTGAAGGATATGCTGCATATTCAGATGGATTCGGAACAATTAACTTAACAAATGCTTCAATAATTTTAGAAGGAAAAGCAACAGGAGTAGAGCTGAATTTATTAGATCCAAAAGTAACTTTAAATAATACTACAATAACAATGATGTCAAATGATGCAACTGTAGCAAATCTAAAAAATGCAACAGGACTGCTTTCTAATAATCTAAAAACAACTGTTGAAGGAAGTTTAGGATTAGGAGTCAGTATAATAGATGGTTCTAATGGAAGTGGTGGATTTTATGATAAATATAAGATAGCAACTGTAGATGGAGGTGACCTTACATTTGATGCAGATATGGATAAATATAGCCAAGTAGATACTACTGATGGATATTTTTATTCAAGAAGATTTTTAGGACAGAGACTTCAACTTAATGTTGACACTGGAGTTACTGTGACAGCAGAAACTGATACTGCATATGCAGCTGAATATTTTGGGAACCAAGTAGTAGGACTTGAAATGAGTTCAAGCAGTTTTGCAACAAGTGCAACAGATGCTCAGATAAATCTAGCAGCAAATTCTAAAGTAATAGCAGATAGAATAGATAAAGGAACTGGTGCCATTGGACTATATATAAATTTTGGAAAAATAAATATAGCTGGTGGAGCTAAAGTAGAAGTAGAAAAAGGTGCTAATGTAGTTAATGATAATGGAATAGGAATCTATGCTGTAAATGGAAGTACAGTAGTAAATGCTGGTGACATTGAAGTAGCAGGAAAAGAAGCTATTGGTATCCTTGGTATGGCATATAGAGAAAATTCCTTAAATAGCATAATAGTTGATGAATTTGGAACTGGTGGTATTTTTGCAGATCAAGGAAAAGTAAATATAACTAACAGTAAAAACATAGCTCTCAATGGAACTGGAACAATAGGTATTTATGGATATAATAATAATAGTACTGGGGTAAAAGGAGATGTACTTATAACAAATACTGCTTCTGGAGTAGTAACTGTAGGAAATTCAAGCAGTTCTAATGCTGCTATAGGTATCTATGGAGATAAAGCTACAATTTCAAATCAAGGAACAGTATCAGTAGGGGATGGTGGAGTAGCTATTTATGCTAAAAAGGGTACTGAAGTTACAGATCTAGGAACTCTTGATCTTGGAGCAGATGGTGTTGGAGTCATGCTTGATGGAACATCAGATCTTACAGCAACTGCTGTAACAGTGACTTCAAATAATACTGGAACTTTTGGAAAAACTGCTATCTTTTACAATGGAACAGGAGCTGAAACTAAGGATATCAATGTGGCTGTAAATGCTTCAGCTCTTGATAAAGGAACAGCTATATATGCTGAAGATATGAGTGTTGTTTCATCTGGAATATTAAGTATAGGAACTTCTGGAGTGGGAATATATGTAAAAGGAACTGCTATCAATACTGGAACTAATAAAGGAATAATTTCTTTAGAAATAGGGAAGACGGGAGCTGTTGGAATGTATACTAAAACAGCTAATATCATCAATGATACTACAATAGGAATAATTAATGTTAATGATTCTTCTCAAATAGGAATGTACACAGAAGGAACTAATGCTAAGGCAATAAACAAAGGTACAATTAATTTAAATACAGATGATTCTACTGGAATATATGTCAAATCAGGTGCTGTAACTGAACTTGATGCTGGAAATAATATAGTATTCAATGGGAAATCAAGTGTAGGTGTTTTTGCAGAAAACTCATCTGTTAATTTCAAAGATAATTTTACTTTTTCAAATACAAATGAAAATAAGAATATCTATGTTTATGGTAAGGGAGCCACTGTAGGAATAGATGCAGGTAAAACAATAATTGTAAATGGTGTAGCTGCTCCATCAACAGCAGGAAATAAAACAGTTGGAATATATCTTGAAAATGCTGGTACTTCAAGTACATTTAATGGAACTACAGGACAACTTGCTGTTACAAATGAAGCAGTAGGTATTTATTCTAAAGATAATAATACTTTAAATGTAAATGTTACTGCTGCTGGAGAAAAAACTACAGGGGTATTCATAGATGGAGCTTCTACAATAACAGGAACTGTAACTGCAACAGGATCTTCAACTGCTGGAGCAGTAGGAGTATATGGCAGTGGTGGAGTTGTACATCAGGTATTAAAAATATAGGGGTGTATTACAGTAAAGGAACTGTTTCTGGAACAGTAACAAATGGTTCTGCTGTTTCTCTTGCAGGAAGCGACAGTATAGGAATATATGCAGCTGATGGAATAACATTAGTAAATAGTGCTAATATAACATCAACAGCTGGGCAAAGTGACAGTATAGCTTCATATGTAGGAGGAGGTTCACAACTGGTTTCAAATGGAACTATCACACTAAATGACACAGCTGGTGGAATTGGAATATATACAGAGGAAGGAAAAGGTATCAACTCTGGAACTATAGCATTAAATGGAACAGCAGGTTCAATGGTTGGAATGGTATCTGAAGCTAAAACAGGTAAAACAGCTGCTGCAGAAAATACAAGTACAATCACAGTTGGAAACAATCTTGGAATGTATATAGCTGGTCCAGGAACAAGTTCTGGAAAAAATACTGGAAATATAACTGCTACTGGAAAAGGAACTGGAGTATATGTAGATGGTTCAGGAAATAGTTTTAATGGAACTGGAGGAACTATTACAGCAGATACAGTTGGAATTTATCTAAAAAATACAGATACTAATAAAATAACTGCTGGAGCATTAAATATAGCTTCAGGAGGAATTGGAGTATTTGGAGAAAATGCAAAAATAGATTTTGCAGTAAATGTTGCAGGAACAGGAGCAGTAGGAGTTGTGGCTAAAACTAACTCTGTAATATCTGGAAATATAACAACTGGACAGGATTCTATTGGGGTATATGTTCTTGATAACACTGTATCATTTGCAAATGCAAATATTACAACAGGTACAAATTCTCTGAATAATTCAGTAGGTATTCTTATAAATAGTTCTGTAGGGACATATACAATGAATAATGTAAATGTAAATGCAAAAAATGGAGTAGGAATATATTTAAATGGAACTACACCAGGAATAAATCTTACACATAATGGGACTATAAATACAACTGATGGAGTAGGTATTTATGTAGATAATGGAACTATCCTTACAACTGGGACAACAGTTCTTAATATAAATGGAGGAACTGGAGTATATATAGAAGGTGGAACAGCAAATCTTGGAGCAACTGGAAATCTTACATTTAATTTCTTATCTAGTGGAGGAATAGGAGTATTCAATAATGGTGGAATAATGAATCTTGGGACTAATGTGACTATAACAGGATCAGGTTCCCTTGCCAGAACTATAAATGGAAGTTTAAGTTCTTCTGGAAACCTTGATATAGGTGAAGGAGCAACAGGGCTTATGGGGATATATGATGCAGGGGTTGCTATGTCTCATAGCATAAATAACTCTGGAACAATAACAGTTGTATCTGGTGGAATAGGTCTTGCAGCAATAAAAGAAACAACCAATCCAACATTGCCATTAACAATAACTAATACAGGAACAATCAATACATCTGGAATATCAAGTACAAATAATTCTTCTATTGGTGTATACACAGATGTGGCAAATGTAGTAAATACAGGAAATATTAATGTAGGAAATAATGGAGTTGGAATATACTCAAATTATAATGGAGTCATGACATCAATACAGAATAATAATATGACTATGACAGGGACAAATGGAATAGGAGTATATATTAAAGGAGCAACAAATGGGTTTACAGTCAATAATATAACTTCAACAGGAACAGGTAATACAGGAGTAGTTCTTGAAGAAACAACTGGAAATATAAATGTAGGAACTATTACTTTAAAAGAAGAAAGTACAGGAGTATTTATAACAGGAGCTGGAGTTTCTATGATAGATGGAACTATTGTATTAGGAAATGGGAGTACATTTAAGAGCACAATAGGAATAGTAGCAGAAAATGGAACTAACATGACTCTTGCAGGAACAGCATCAATAATAACAGGAGATAATGGAATTGGAGTGTACGCTGAAGGAAATGGAACAACAGTTACAGTTTCAAATGCATCTAACATTACAGTTGGAACTGATGGAATATATATGTATTCTAAAGATGCTGCACTAAACTTTACTGGAAATATTACAGCTAACAATCAAATAGGGATAGTGACTGATGGTGGGACTGTAAACAGCAGTGGCTCTATTATAACAGTTCAAAATGGTGGATTGGGCATATATAAAAGGAGCTACTTCATCAATGTCAGGAGCAACAATAGCTGTACAAGGAGGAACACCTTATAAATATTCAATGGGAGTTTATTATGATGGAGCAATTATAGGAACAACACCAATAATTGCTCAAACAGGAAATTATACTATTGGAATGATATTTAATAACTCAACAGGAACAACATCTAGTGGAGTAAATATAGGAAGTCTTACAGAAAAAAAGCAAATTGGTATAAAAATTAAAGAGAATTCTGATATTACAATAGCTGGGAATGTATCTGTAGCAGGAGATGAAAATATAGGAGTATATGCAAGAAATAGTAATGTTGCTATTAATGGAGATACTTTAATAGGAAATTCTTTAGAGGATACAGAATTTAAAAATTCTTCTATAGGTAGTTATTTAAAAGCAGGAACCTATAAAGGAACAGGTTCACTTGTAGTAGGAAATTATTCAATAGGAATATTTGGTGAAGAGCTTCTAGGTGAAAATATTATTACCCAAACAGGAAATAATATGTCTGTAGGAAAACATGGAATAGGGATATATGCTTCAGGAAATGGTGAAGTTCAACTTGCAATGAATAATAAAATAACAATTGATTCAGAAGATGCAATAGGAGTATATACTGAAAATGCAGCTTCTTCAATAATAGGAGATATAAAAATAGGCTCTGACTCTAGTATTGGAATTTTAAGCATTGGAACTGGAAATATAAATTATTCTGGTATTCTTGATATTGAGGCTAAAAATATAACTGCTTCAGTTGGAATATATAAAAAAGGAACTGGAATAATAACAACTTCTGGAAATTGGAATATAGGTAATAATGGCTATGGAATATATGCAGAACAGGAAATAACAAAAACTAAAACTTTAGATTCAGTAACTATTAATAATAGTGCAAATATAACATTAGGAATGTCAGCAATAGGAATATTTTCAGATGGGAATAATAAGATTAATAATTATGGAAATATTATAGTTGGAAGTACAAATGTTAATGGAGCTCCTTTAGATTTTGAAAAACATGAAAACTCAGTTGGAATTTATTTAGCAGGTGGAAGTTCAGGAATAAATACTTCTATAGGAAACATAACTGTAGATAAAGAACATTCAATTGGGGTATATGTTATAGGTCAAGGAACATCATTTATAAATGAAGGAACAATAGATGTTAATAATGGTGGAATAGGAGTGTTAGTTCAAAATAATGGAACTGCAGAAAATAAAGGTACAATTAATCTTGGAAATGGAATTTCTTCCTCAGGAGTTTCTTCACTTGGAATGGCAGTATATAATGGAGGAACAGTTTTTAATAGTGGAATAGTGAATGTTAATAAAGGAACAGGAATATATGTAGCTGATGGAGCAGCTATAACTAATACTGGAACAATAAATGTTGATAATGGTATAGGTATAGAAGGTGGTGGAACTCTGACAAATTCTGGAACAATAAATGTTACAGGAAGCGGAAGTCCAATAAGTACTTCTGAAACAAGTGAGAGTATAGGTAGTGTTGTCATAAAACCAGATGGAACAATATATATTAATGATAAATATATATCTATTGATGGAACATTAACAACAATAGGGGCAATAGTTGTAGATGGAGCCTATGTAGATGTTACAACTAAAACTCCACTATTTAATGCTTCAAATGTAACAGGAGAAGTAAAAATACTACCAAATTTTGCTCTTACAGGAAATGGAATTTCATATGAAATAAAAGGATTTGTTAATACTGCTAGTGAAACAGTGGATGGAAATAAGCTTGCTGCTGTAACTTCTCCAATGTTTACAACAAAAATAACAAATAAAGAAGATCTTGTTATAGCTAAAATACCTTATGCAGATTTGACTATAGGTGACCAGTATGATGCTTTAGATAAAGGATTAGATAATATTTTGAAAAATAGTAATGGAACAGGAAGAGATGCTGAAATATTAAAAGGATTGAATGCATACTTAGATGGACTTCCAGAGGAAAATTTTGCTGTTGAAACAGAGAGAAAGATAGCTCAAACAAGAGGAGATATCTATGCAACTATTCAAGGAAGAATGCAAAATATAAATAAAGCATTTGATAATTCTTTCTATGAAATGGAATCATCAAATAATTTCACAGATGACAGTAATAAATTTAGTGTAATTTTTACAGATGGAGATTATAAAGATGGAACAACAGGGATAGATAATTATGATTATAAAGTTATAGGATTAATGTATATGAAAGAAAATGAAAATAGAGAAACAGGAGATAAATACGGGTATACATTAGGATTTGCTGGTTCTAAATTTAAGTTTAAAGATGATGGTGGCTCAAAAGAAGATGTATATTCATTGAGAGCTGGTGTTCACAGAAGTAAAAATTTAAGTAATGAGCATAAAGTAACTTTGTTATCAAGAGCAGAACTTGGATACAACAGACATACAGCTAAAAGAAAGTTAGCATTACATGAAACTTTTGAAAATAAAGGAAAATATAATACATATTCAATAAGTTTAGATAATAAATTAAATAAAGTAATTTATAAAGATTTATCAAAACAACTTGATATTTATACAGATTTAAATCTTGAATATGGAAAAGTAGAAAATTTTACAGAAAAAGCAGGAAGCAAGGGAGGGCTTGAAGTAAAAGTTAAAGACAATGATTATTTTAGTGCAGAACTTGGAGCAGGAGTAAAAGGAAAGCAAAGAATTTATGCTGTAAATGATGTAGGAGTAAATATAAGTGGAGATGTAAAATATGCTTATGATTTAGGAAATAATTACAATGGGAACAAAGCAAAACTTAAAAATGGAGATGAAGGATACTATAGTCTTATAACTCCAGAGAAGAAAAAAGGTGCTTTAATAGGAAAAGTAGCTTTAGCAATAGAAAAAACTGATCATATGGGAGTGACATTTGAAGTGGAAGCAGCAGATGAACAACATAAGAAAGATATATCAGTAAAATATGGAGTACGATTTAATTACAAATTTTAATTAATGGTTAAAAAATTCATGCACTAATATTTTTGTGACATATTGAAGACAAGGTTCTATGATAATATCACTTATATCATATTACTTTAAGGAGAGATGCATGAAAAATAAATCATTTTATACTTTTTTTATAGGAATTTTATTTATAGGAATAAATTTTACTATTTTAGCTGAAACAAAAATGTATCAAGGGCTAGGAAAAGCAGTCAATTTACGTACAAATATGGGAAAAGATGAAGAAGGAACAGATATATACAGTATTAATTATGTTACTGCTTCTGGCCTATTTGATGAAAATGGCAGAATATTAAATATTATAGTAGATATTCTTGAAATAAATACTCCAAATTATATTGGAAACTCTAGACCAATATTTTCTGGTTGAATACTACAAATCATGAAACAGGAAATGTTATTGGAAAATTTGAAAATAGTGAAGAAAAAATAATGAATGAAGTTAATTCATGGAAAACTAAACGAGAACGTGGAGAAACTTATGGAATGAATCCAAGAAATGATTGGGATAAGCAAATGAATTTTTACCAAGAATATTTTAAGGGGAAAACTGTGGCTGAGTTAGAAAATTGGTTTTCAAAATCAACATCTGATATTAATGGTAGACCTCTAAGAGAAAAAAGCAGCAATAAAACAGATAAAGAAAAAATTTCTAAATTAGGTGAAGTTGAAAAAAAAGAACTTATAGATGTAATTGCTGGAGCTACTATGAGTATAAGAGATTCGCATGGAGATATTCTTGGTGCTATTAAAAATGCTTATGAAAATCGTGTAGAAGTTATTTTGGAAGATTAGTATTATTTTATTACAATTATCGAAATTATGAGATATCTAGTACTGATATCTCTCAGGCTATAGATGAATTTAATTGTCTATAGCCTTTTTTTAAAATATAAAAAATATATAGTATAAAATTAAGTAAATTAAAATTTTTTTTTAAAAAATATATAAATAATAAAATAAAGAATTAAAGAAGATATATATAAAGTAGCATTGTTTTGATAAATATACATAATACAAATAATATATGCAACATATTCATGCTATTTATTTGATATCGGTGTCTTTTTCTGATAGACTTATCTAAATTGAAGGAAAAAATAAAATATATAGGGGGAATAATTATGAAAAAAGTATTGTGGATATTATTACCACTTTTACTGCTTATTGGTTGTGGAAAAGAAAAAGCACCTGAAGCAGAAAAATCAAAACCAAATAAACTAATATACAGCCAAAGTAGTGAATCAGTGACACTTCATCCGCATGAAGCAACAGATGTATATTCAAGAAGAGTAATATCAAATATTTTTGATAGACTTATAGAAACTAATGAAAAATTGGAAATAGTACCTGGATTAGCAGAAAGCTGGGAACAGGTAGACCCTTTAACTTTAAAGTTTAATTTAAGAAAAGGAGTTAAATTTCAAAATGGAGATGAACTTACATCAGAAGATGTAAAATATACATTTGAAAATGCTAAAAAATCAGCAAAAGTAGGAACTTTATATGCAATGATAGAAAGTGTAGAAACTCCTGATAAATACACAGCTGTATTTAAAACAAGTACACCATCAGGATCTCTTATGCATCATTTAACTCATATAACAGCTTCTATTCTTAATAAAAAATATTATGAAACTACAGAGAATACTAATCATAAGCCAATGGGAACTGGAGCATATTCACTTATAGAATGGAAACCAGGAGATTATATGACTCTTAAAAGAAATGATGACTACTTCAGAGGGAAGCCAGCTATTGAAATAGTTGAGGTGAGAGCTGTTCCAGAAGAAAACAGCAGAGTTATTGCTATCGAGACAGGAGAGCATCATATAACAGGAGATATAGATTCAATAGGTAGAAAGATATTGGCAGGAAGAGAAGATGTAAAAATAGATGAAATAAGCTCTCTGGGAGTTGCTTATTTAGGAGTCAATACTGCTAAAGGTGCATTACAAGATGTAAGGGTAAGAAAAGCTATTGCTATGGGAGTGAATAGAGACATTATCATAGATTCTGTTTTGATGGGAGCAGTGGAAAAAGCCAACAGTCTTCTTGGACCAGGAGTAGTTGGTTATTCAAAAGACACGAAACCATTTGAATATAATCCAGAAGAAGCTAAAAAATTGCTTAATGAAGCAGGCTATGAAACTCTCGATCTTACTTTAGTAACAAGTAATAATGATCTAAGAAAACAAATGGCAGAAATTATGCAGGCTCAATTAAAAGAAATAGGAATAAATATAAAAATAGAAATATTAGAATGGGCAGCTTTCCTGAATACTACTGGAAGTGGAAAGAGTGATTTATTCATGATAGGATGGTCTAATTCATCGGGAGATGCTGACTATGGACTTACCCCTATGCTGCACAGCAGTATGAAGGGAAATTCTGGAAATAGAAGTTTCTTTGATAATAAAGAATTTGATACATTATTAGAAGAAGGAAAAGTAGAATTAAATCCTGAAAAAAGAGCAGAGATTTATGCAAAAGCTCAAGATGTTATGAACAGAGAAGTGCCAATTCTTCCAATTTACTTTATGCCAGCAAGTGCAGGAATAAGAAAAGAAGTAAAAGGATTTGTACAATCTCCAATAAATAATCCGACATTCTATAAATTATCATTTTAAAATAATAATAAAAAACTGAATATCAAATGGTAAAAGGGATACTATTCATGGTATCCCTTTTTAAATATTATAGCTATTTTATAATACTTCTGAAGTACAAGTGTGGTATGATCACAATAAGAAAAATACCTTTGAGTCAAAGAAGTACTTCTTCAGGTTATAATCCAGTATACTGGATTATAACCTGAAGATTGTACTTAATGTCATTGATATTGGCGACTTATATCTAGAATATAAAGGAAGAATGATTTAAATCCTATATTTCCTGTAATAATAATAACTGTCACTTTCCATATTAGGTTGTTTATGCCCTATTGGCATTCTCTTTTCAAATAAATGAAAGCCACATTTTTCAGCCAGTTTATTTGATGGAGTATTTGCACAATCAATCGTCAAAATCAAATACTTTATATCTGATACTTGAAAACACCATTCAACTAAAGCTATTATTGCTTCTTTCATATACCCTTTTTTTCGATTATTTTCTGACATAAAATAGGCAACTTCAATTTCATTTAGTGTTTCTTCAAGTCCAATTCCAACCATACCAATCATATCATCAGTGTCTGGTGAAGCAACTGCATAACGTCTGCCAATAGAAATATCAATAGTATCCTGCTGCTTTATGAACCAGTCTATCAGTGGTTCATAATCCTGCAGTGTCGGAAATTCATCAGCCCAGTCTGGCATAAAGCGATATATAGCCGTTTCTCTAACAATTGTGTAAAGATTTTTAATATCCTTTTTGGCAAAAGCTCTGATCACAATATTTTCTGTTTTTATATACATAAATAAACCTTCCTTTTGTATTTGCTTTTTTTGTATCAGTCAAACAAAGTTTCAATTGGCTCATGCCACTCACCTCTTTTAATTTTTTTATGAAAAGTGTCATTAAACACGGATTCTTCCTATATCCTTAAAACTAACCAGTTACTATAAATATTAATCTTACAACAAGTGACTATTTTTTTCGCTCAAAATAAAGTGAAAAGTAGATGTGTAAAGTAACTAACATTGAAAGCTCCTAACAGTATTTACCATTATCCATACCATTAAATTGCAACATTTAATATGGGACATTTTTTACTTGACCAATAAATATATTATAAAGTTTTATTGAAAATATTCCTAGTATAGAGCCAATAATAGCTCCTATTATTACATCACTAGGAAAATGTACAAAAAGATATAAACGTGAAAAACCTATTAAAAAAGCAAGAATAAATGCATATATTCCCCATTTTTTATTCTGGGAAATTATTATAGTTGCAGAAGCAAAAGAAGCCATTGTATGTCCAGATGGAAAAGAAAAATCTTTTGGAGCAGAAATTAATAATTGTGTAAAATAAACTAAATCAAATGGTCTTATTCTTTTAATTAAAGGCTTAAGAATAATATTTCCAATTAATGCACACAGAAAAATTGAGATAAAAATCGTTATTCCAATCCTTCTGTATTTTTTTATTAATATAAGGAAACAAGCAAGTGTTATCCAAAAAATACCTAAACTACCTAATTTAGTTATTAATGGCATAACCTTATCAAGAAAGGAATTTTTAAAATGATTCTGAATAAAAAATAAAATATAAACATCTGTAGATTCAAAAAGTTGAAACATTAATCCTCCTAATATTTAAAAAACTATGAAATTTAATTTTCTATTTTTATAAATTTTAGTTGAAGATAAATATAATACAAAATCACTTCAAAAAAACATTAACTGATATAGAAAAAATATATTAAAATAATTTTTTAAAGTTTAAGTATTTTTTTATAAAAAAGAAAATTTCTAACTTTAAAAGTAATAATAATAAAAGGTATAGATTTTATATTAGATGAAGCTAATAATTTTCCATGAGATAAACTCTTATTAATTTAATGCTAATTTTATTGTTACAATATTATAACATAGGAAATACTTTAAGTAAATCTAGAGTGATGACAATATTGAAATAAAAAATTAAATAGAATTAAAAAAATTAATAAAGATGAAAGAAAGTATAAAATAAAAAATATTCAAAATAAATAAAGTTAAAAATTGAATAAAGTATAATAAAATTAAAAAATATGGTATAATATTAAAAATTAAATTTTAATTATTAAAGGGAAGTGAGTAATTGAAAGTAAAATTATTTTTAATTATGCTTGGAATAGGTTTAGTAGGAGTAGTAGCTGAACTCCTATTTTTAGAAAATTTAATTGTGATTTAAAAAAGTTTAATCCCTTTACATAATATTACTAAATTATGTAAAGGGATTTTTACTAATCGTCATTTCTCATACTCCTCAATAAAATTCTTTAATTTTTTCTTTATCCTTTGTATGCTGTTATCTACAGATTTCACCTCTCTGCCAGTTTTTTTTGCTATTTCAATATAAGTCATTTCAGCTAGCATATATTCAAAAATCTCATTCTCCATAGGACTCAAATGCATTTTCAAATATTTGTTCAGATATTTAATTTTTTCTTTACTTAGGTATATCTCTTCTGGATTATAAAAATTGAATGATTTATTGTCATATGTAAATTCTGCCTCATCTTCATTATCTGAAGAAGTAGAAACTGCCATATTTAATATTTTATTTTTTCCAGAATTAGAGTTTTTTAATGCAGTTATAATTTGACGTTTGATACATAAAAGTGCAAAAGTTGTAAAAGAAGCATTTTTATTTTCATCATAAGCATTGATGGCTTTTAAAAGACCAATCATAGCTTCTTGCATGACATCTTCTTTGTCACCGCCATGGAAAAAATATTTTTTAGTTTTGAAAATCATGAGCTTTTTGAAATTTTCAAAAATTTGTTGTATGGCGTCTTCATCACCCTCTTGAGCGGCATGAATAGTATGAATATTTATCATTTTTTTCCTCCTTAAATAAATTGAGTTATATATAAAATGATAAAATCTTCTCCCAGTATTAATATAGAAACATTTAACGAATATATTATATATAAAAATAAATTTTTTTCAATAGAAAAATAAAAAAATATAAAGATTAAAAAATTATTTTTGTAAGATTATTAATATAAAAATACTAAAAAAACAAACAGAAAGGTAGTTTTTATATGAAAGTATATAAAAAATATCAGCTTTTTTTAGATATATAAAAAAAAAATTTATTTTTTTAAAAATAGTTTTATATGTCTAAAAAAATTACAAAATATATTAATATAAAATTTTATCAGACAATATAAAAAATAAAATAAATATTATTAATTAGGAATAAGGCTATATAGGTATTTTTAAAAACAAAATCAAAAATGATATCTTTAATTAACCAATTTCAATTAATGAAGTATTTTATTAAATTTAAATCAAAAAATAATAATAGATGTATAATTAAAAAATGAAATTATTATATAAAATTTAATATTACAAATATAAATTAATTTTCATTATTTCTTTCTTCAATATTAAAATTAGAAAAGATGAGAATTTTTAATAATTAAAATATATTTTAAAAGTTAAAAACAGATGATATAATAAAAGTATAAAAATAGAAAATGATAATAAAATGGGATGGGATAGAAAATGAAAAGAGTTGTTAAAAATAATTTGGATCAACAATTAATAAATTCTATGGTATTGTATCATGAACTTTTAAAAGAATCTTTTAAGAAAAAAGAAAAAGTGAAAACCAAAATTATTGTTCCTGAATTTAAATATTCAGAATTATTATATTATACAGAATTAAAAAATACTTTGGAGTGCCTAAAACATAATTATAAGGAATTATTAAAATATATTAAAGGTAAAAATTATTCACCTTTATTAAAAGTAATATTTTTATATGATTATGAGTATTGCGTTCCTACAGTAGTGAATGTAACTTTGAAAGAGTTTTTATCAAGTGACCTATATATTGGAAAGAATGAAATAAAGACAAAAGAGAAAAATTAAAAGTAATTATAAAAAACACCTTAAAAGAAAGATAAGGTGTTTTTATAATTATTTATTGCCATATTTGATTAGTAAAGTTAAAAATAATAATATGATACAGCAGAACCAAATTGCATATATACCACAAATAGTACTTAAAAATCCTCCAAAAAATATTCCTACTGGAAAAGAAAAAACCAATATAAAATATTTAGTTGCTATTTTTAAAGACTCAGCATCTTTTCTTATCAAAACATCTCCAATATATCCTCCAAGACTTCTTAAATTTCCTGTTGCAATAGTACTGTTATGAACATTGCCATTATATTTTCTAAAATTACTTAATTGAAAAGTTGTTATAACAGATAATATAAAATTTATTATATTATTAGAAAAAGAAGTAGAAATAAATCCAATCCCTAATAAAGTAATTAATTCTGCCAGTAAGAGAGTTTTTTGTAGCTTTGGGACTTCATATTTTTTTAAAATAAATTTTAATATTTGAGCAAGTACAGCACCTAAAAGACAACCTAGAATGGGAACAATACTAGAAATAAGCATATTAAAATCATTCTGATATAGAGATAAGCCTATTTTAGCCATGTTTCCAGTATGCATACTGACAAAAGCCTGTCCTCTGGTAAAAAAGGCATATGCATTGATAAAGCCCCCAATGAAAGTAAGAAGGCCCATAAAAATCAAACTCTCATCTACTTTGTTTTTTTTCACTTCCATAATAAAATCCCCCTTAATTGTTCATATAGAGACTATATCATAATCAAAAATTATTTTCAATAAAAAATATCTGTAAAAATAAGAAGAAAATCTTAAAATGATAAAAAGAATCAGATTAAAGAGAAAAACAAAATTAAAATATAATAATTCATTTTTTAAATGATAGTATATTGTATACTATTATTTGAATAAAATAATTTCATAAATAAAGATAATAAGTTACATTTAATTCTATGTGCAAGATAAAAATATTTTTAAATAATTAAGAGAATAAAAAATAAATTTAAAAAGTATGATATAATATAGTATAGAATTAAAATTTTGATAATAAAGTTTCTATAAAATAAAAATATGTTTAGATTGAATAGTTTTTTATTATATATATTGAAGATGGAGAAAAGGAGGGTTATATGGAAGATAAGTTTATTATTTTTACTGGAACAATTTGCAGCACTTATTTAAGCAGAATGAGAGATTATGCTTTAAGAGATTTGGAAAATGAAGCGAAGAAAGGCAAGAGTAATTTTTCTAAATTTTCTAAAACAATAGAAAAGATTTATAATGAAAATAAAATAGAACACCTTAATTTCTCTTATGATAAAATAAAGAAAATAGTAGAAAAGAATAGAATAATTTTTTCATTACCATTTTCTGGCAGTGGGGAATTGCTAAAAGTTTCACCTGATGCAATAGCAGGAATAAAGTTACCTGTAATGAGAAAGGAAGAACACATTGTATTTTTTTTAAAAGAAACTGAATTTAAAAATGAGCATGAAATAAAAGAAGAATTGGTTAATCTTTTGACTAAAATAAATGAAATTTGCAGTTTTTTGAAAAAAGAAATTGAAAGTTACAATAAGGAACTTGCTGATATATTAAAAGAAAAAAGTATAGAATCTTATGAAAAAATTTCATTTAGAAGCTGTTAAAGCATCATTTAGAAACAGTAGAAAAATGAACTATGAAATAAAACTTTATTTTAATAAATAAAAATTTTAAAAATATGTATTATTAAAAAAAACATATTTTTAATTTAGATAAACTTTAGTTGTATTATATAAAAACAGATAAAATTGAGAATATACTTATAGAAATGATCAAATACATTGGAGTTATCAAAAAAAGAGATAATATTAAGTAGTATAAAAATAAGCTACTGTATCATCTCTTTTTCTTTTATTAAACAAAGAAATATATTAAATATAGCAGTACATCTCTTAATGATCATGGAGTGAAAATAATAGGGAATTATTAGAAAATATTTTATTTTAATAAAATAAATTTTTGAAAATATAAAAACATTTTAAAGAATATTATAGTGAATTAATATTTTATGCTATAATAAATAATAATGATAGTATTAATTATGGTCATATTTTCTTTGAATATTTATGCTTCTGTTGTAGGAACAACATTAGAGGGATATATTTTTGCAAGAACTAAAGAACAGATTGTTAAATTGATAGGATATGTAAGAAATGAAAATAAAGAAGCATTCACTAACTATATAAAAGAATTCCAAACAACAGGAGAAGGGGGAACACTGGATGATGGACTGAAAGTTGAAATTGTAAATAGTGAATCAGGTTTAGTAGAAATTAGACTGGTTGGAAGAATAGAAACAGTTTGGACTGTAACTGAAGCAATAAAAAGAGATTAATTTTAATAATATATCAATATGTATTTAGGGAGAAATTTTATGAAAATAGGAAAAATTAAAATATTTATAATGCTTATTGTAATTTTATTATGTATGATTTATTATAACAGATATTCACTTTATCAGTTTTTACCTGCTCAATCTGATGAAAATTATAACATTATAAATGGAGTTATGATAAACAATGATGATCAAAAATCATATACAGGTAGGTTAAAGACTGCTCTTGGAGATAGAATTGAAATTTATTCTTATAAAGATGGATTATTAGATGGGCTCAATGTTGCATATCAAAATGGTAAAATTAAAGAAATTGGCCATTGGAAAAATAATTTACAAAATGGAGTATTTAAACTTTATACTGAGAAAGGGATTTTGATTGATAATGTAGTATTTAAAGATGGTAATAGAAATGGAACTACTAAACAGTATTATAATGATACTGGAAATTTACGACTAGAAGCATACTATATTAAAGGACTTTTAGATGGAAAGGTAAAAGAATACTACCAAAATAAGAAATTGTATAGTGAAGTTACTTATAGTTATGGAAAAATGAATGGGCAAGCTCAAGAATATTATGAAAATGGTGGAAAAAAAGTAGAGATGCATTATGAATTTAATATACCCAGAGGTCCTTATAAAATGTATGATTCTGCGGGTCAAATTCAATTGGAAGGAATATTTGAAAATGAAAAGTTTATCCCTAAAAGTGAAACGGATGCTGATAAAATAAATTTGGAGGAGGTTAAAAAAGAATAGTTTAAATATAAAAATTCCTATAGGTAAGGGAACTTAAAAATAAAGTATAGATTTTTTATAAAAATAATTGAGAATAAATATTAAAATAAAAAATCAAGAAACTTATTATACCCAAAAGCTTAAATTCTTTAAGATGGAGGGTATTTTTTTTGTAAAAAACTATTTTAAATTATAAAGTTTTTCTCAATGCTGATATTATAATATATATTTGTAAATATTGAATTATATTTTAGTTTATAAAATTTTTAAAAAATGATAGAATTAAAATAAAGAATTTAATATTTAAGGAGGAAAAATGTACAGATACTTATTCTATTTTTTAATTTATTCTTTCTTAGGATGGTGTGTAGAAGTATGTTATGCAACTCTTAATACTAGAAAATTCATAAATAGAGGTTTTTTAAATGGACCTTACTGTCCAATATATGGTGTAGGGATAATGTGTATTATATATTTTGTTTTTCCATTAAAGAATAATATGTTTATTCTCTTCATAGCTTCTGTGATATTAACCTCTGTATTGGAGTTTCTTACTGGATTTATTCTTGAAAAGATATTCCATTATAGATGGTGGGATTATTCAAATGTTCCTTTTAATATATGTGGTTATATATGTTTGAAGTTTTCTATTCTATGGGGAATTGCTTGTGTCTTGGTAGTAGATATTATTCATCCAGTTGTAGAAGGTATTATATCATGGCTTCCATTATTAGTAGGAAAAATAATTTTAACAGTAGCTGGAACTTTTATATTGATAGATTTTCTTGTCACAGTAAAAACTGTGCTAAAGCTTAATGCAAAACTTGAAAAACTGGAAAGAATAGCTGGAGATATTCATAGATTTTCGGATAAAATTGGAGGTAAAGTATCATCAGATTTTATGGCAGCTCAAGATAAAATAGAAGAATTAAAAAGAAAAAGGGAGGAACTATTGAAAAATATTCCATGGTTAGAAAAACGTATTATGAAATCATTTCCAGATATGAAATCTACAAAATATAATGAAGATACATTTACGGCTATAAAAGATGTAGATAAAAAATAAACTGCTGATTTATAAATTGTGAATATAAAATGAATTTAATGTAGGTTATTTTTATTATATTTTGATGATGGAAAAAAATTTTATTTAAAATAGTTTTTTAGGTTATTATTTTGATAATAATAAGTTATATCATATATACTAATAAAATTATATTTTTATTATTAAACTTAGAATTTTTATTTTTTAATTATGAGTAAAATAGTATGAGAAATAGCAATAAAAATATATATAAAAACAAAAAAAAGTTTTATATAAAAAATATAATTTTATAGAATATTGTAGTGAAAAATCAGAACATACAAAATTTAATTTAATTGACTTTAGAAGTTATTAATATATAATTTTAATTAGGAAATCAAATTAAGTAAAAAGATCAAAGGGGGATAGATTTATGAAAAAAAGCTTAATAATTATTTTTGGGATAGTTTTTTCTAGCTTTATTTATACTTGTGAGTATGATGAAGAAGTTAATAACCTTTTAAAAAATGAAATTGTAGTAATAGAAGATAGAGAAATATTAATAGAATTAAAAGAATGGGATAAGCTTTCTGACAATGAAAAGAAAGAGCTGTTAGGAATGATGAATAGATACACAAGAAAGCATACTAAAAAATCAGCATACAAAATAGTGGAAAAAGTAAGTAGAATTAAATTAGCTGAAATAGGTGTAACTGATGTAGTTTTGTATGAATATATACTGCCAGAAGAAAAAGCACAGGAGAGTGAATAAATTTAAATTTTATCAAAACAGCAATAGAAAGATTAAATAATTACTGTTTATAGATATTTACATTTTTTATTAAAGATGATATATTTTAAATAAAAGAGGTATTTTAAAATGCAAAGAATAGTAAAAAATAAGCTTGAACAGAGGTTGATAGACTCTATGATAAAAGTTCATAGTCTTTTGAGAGAAAGTTTTATGACAAGGAAAAAAGCCTCTTTTAAAGTAGAAGTTCCAGAGTTTAAATATTCAGATCTAACACACTACAATGAACTTAATTTGGCTTTAGAATGTCTTAAATGGAATTATAGAGAACTTCTTAGATATTTAAAAAATGAAAATTATTCTCCTTTATTAAAAGTAGTATTTTTATATAATTATGAAAATTGTGTTCCAGTGCCTTTAAATATTACAATAGAACAATTTTTAGAAAGTGATTTATTTGTAGGTAAAGAAATATTGAATATAAAGAAATTTTGATAAGAGAAGATTGATTTCTTCTCTTTTTTTATTGGAAATACTTTGAATTGATAAAAATAAAATATTAATTATAAGCATAAAACTAAAAGGAAATTATTTTTAAATTTAGAATAGAGTTATATATAAGATGTTTTAATAAAAAATTATACTATGCTGGAGGATACTGATGAAAATAAAAATTGTAATGCTATTAATGCTAGTTATTTCTATTCTTTCTTTTGCTGATGAGAAGTTTATTCTTTTTGAAGAAAATATGGAGCTAAATCATGAATATATTACAGATGGAACTCATAAACTAAAAATAACTGATATTGATATTGGAATAACTGATGGAATTCCATTTATTATTTTAAAGACAGAGAGTACTTTTAATGAAAGAGATTGGAAGAAATTCGATAAAAAAATTTATGACCAAATTGCTGAAGAAATTGCAAAAGAGATCAGAGAATATTTAAATACAGATTCAGATGTAAATGTAATCTTAATTCTTGACAGAGAAGTAGGAAAGGACAAAGTACTTTCAGAGGCACAATATTAGTATATAATAATGTTAAAGTTTCCCATTTATATTAAAAATGGGAAACTTTAAATAAATGTTATTATTTATTTTTTAATGCATATTTTTAAAAAGATATGAACAAAATTATAATTTTAATTCAGCATTATCAATAGTCAATATTGTTGTTTTAATATTACCATAAAGATATTTTTGACATTTTTCTTCTAACATGCTTAGAGCATTTCTTAAATCTTCTTCCCTTTCTGGAGCTAATAATTCAATTACAATAAAAGCATTTTTAGTTTTATCTGTAATCATTGTTCTCTCACCATCACGCCAATTAAGGCAACGACATACAGCTCCAATATCATCTTTATAGCATAATTCACCTTTAAGTGTAGGAGATGGAGCTAGATCTCCAATTAGATAAAATGAATCATTACCTTCTGTGACAGTTAATTGGAGATCACCTACAAAGGTATCAATATCTTCAGCACCACAAGGCAGAGCAAATTGTAGAGAAACAGCATTATAAATATCTACTAATGTGTTAATGCTTGAAACAGGATTCCCTTTTTCTATACGTTTTAATAGAGCTTCAATACTGCATCTAGCTCCTTTTTTAGTTTTAAATTTTTGATAAGCTTCATGATATATTTTAATTACACTGTTTTCACTAAAAATTTCATTAGTTAAAAAACTTTTAGCAATATTATTACTGCTTTCAAGAAACTCTTTTACTTCTTGAGGAGAATCATTAGAATTTTTAAAATCTTTTAATAATATTACTCCTAACTTTGCTTTAGGAAATAATTCCCAAAAAGAATTATCTATAACAAATTTACTCATTAAAACCTCCTGAAATATTTTCAATAAAAAAATAACATTTATAAATATCTTCTGATTTCTAATGATATATACAAATGTTTACCAAGTGATAATGATATTTTTCCAATTTTATCATAAATAGTAACATTTTTCAAATTTTATTAAGAAAATTTTTGATAAATTTATAAAAGAATACTATTATAAAGTTCATTTATTTTTTCTATTTTTTATGTTGCTAAATATAATAAATTCTGTAAATTCAATTATTGTAATTCTGATAAGAATGTTATATTTTCTCTAACATTGGTAACTTCTTTACAAATATTTAATATAAAAAAGTAAAATATGATATAATAACTTTAAATATAAAAAATTACAAAAGGAGAAGATTTCATGAGAAAATATTTACTTGTTTTATGTATTGTTTTTGCTAGTGTTGCATATTCAGAAGAAAAAAAAGATTCTTTAGTCACAGAAGGGATTACAGAAGCAGTTTCTGGAGCAGTCTCTACAGGTAAAAATATATTAAAAGGTTTAAAAAAGGGGATTGATAAAGGGAGAGTTGAAGGAGAAAGTACAGATGATGCTACAATAATATTAGATAAGAAAACATTTATTGAGCATATTGATTGTAATATTATTTCTGTTGAAAAAACTGCTAAATATTATGAAGTAAAAGTGGGATTGAAAAACAAAACAGATAAAATAGTAAGACTTGCAAATTTATCTGAAAAAAAATCATTACAATTAAAAGATAAAGAAGGTTATGTTTCATATTCACTACACCCAATTTTAAATATAACAATTCCTGAAGAAAGTGGAATAAGAGCAAATTTTAGATTTTTAATGGATGGAATTCCTTCACAATTAAAAATATATGGATTAGAATTTGAAATAGATGATACTAAGATAAAACAAGGAACAGAAAAAGAAATATATAAAACATTGAATGAAGTTGCAGAAGAATTAGAACAAATAGACAAAAAATAATAAGGTATATCAAGATAATAAAAAAGTTAAGAAAAATAAAAAGAAGCTCTTATTTTTTAAGAGTTTCTTTTTATTTTGGATTATAATATTATTGAAATTAATTTAAAAATAACTAGAATTTTAGAACAAAGTTTATCAAATACCTAAAGCGCTATTTTTATATATTTCTATATTAAAAAATATGTTTGATATTGAAAGTTTTTCAGAAGATTTAACTAAATGGATACACAACCAAACTTAACAGGTTTATGAAATTTGATTTAAAAAGAGTAAGTCAATTAATGATTGATAAAAAGGACTGTAAATACAATGGTAGATGTTGTTTCTACCATAGAACAATATTTCCTCAATGAATGAGAACTTATTTGTTTTCCCTCTTTACTTGACAAGGATTACCATATGCTATTGTCCAGAATATCTTTTGTAACAATACTTCTTCTCCAATTACAACATTATTTCCAATTGTTATACTAGGCATAATAATAGCACCACCACCAATCCATACATTATTTCCTATTGTAACTGGTGCTGTTTGAGTTTTACAAAATTCAAATGAATTATCTTCCTTGGGTTCTCCAAATCGATCTAGTGCATTTGTTGGATGAAAAACTGTATATATCTGCATATTTGGAGCAATTAGAGCATCATCTTCAATATAAATGATATTATCATCCAGAAATGTACAATTCATATTTATTTCACAATTATTTCCAAAATAAATATTATTTCCATAATCAACAAAAAATGGTGCTGCTATCCAAAAATTTTTACCTATTCCACCTAATAATTCTCTCAAAATCTTTTCTTTTTATTTACTGTCTGTAGAATTGATATTATTATAATTCCTTACCAAATCTTTTGCCTTATGCCATTGAGATAATAATTTAGCATCTCCACGATCATAAAGCTGTCCTGCTAACATTTTTTCTCTTTCAGTCATAATTACTCCAATTTATGATTTTTAAATCTTTTTTAAAATGTCATACTAACTCTGTTTGATTAATTTTGATTTGTTGTTTTAACTTATATTTCTATTTCAACACATTACTTTCTTTCCTTTCTATCTTATTTCTTGACTTTCATAACATAGTCTTGTTATTTGACTTATTTCTATAAAAGCGTTATAGTTTTTTTCAAAATTACAGAATTTTTCAATTTTATCATATTTTAAAAATAAGATTTCCTGTATTTCTTTATCAAAAGTTCTTTGTATGGTATTATAAGTAGGGAAATTTTACGTATAAAAACTATTTAATTGAAGAAAAGAGAAGATTGATTTCTAAAGAATATTTTTAATAAAAAAGGCCTCAGACCATTTGATCCAGAGGCATTACTAACATATATATAATTTTCATAGCTACTATATTTTAATAGTGGGGCTATGTCTGGTGCCTAGGGAGGGACTTGAACCCTCACTCCTTTGACAGGAAACGGATTTTGAGTCCGTCGCGTCTACCGTTCCGCCACCCAGGCTTGGTTACTCAACTATAATATAACATTTATTAAAAAAAGTCAATACTTTTTTTAATTAAATATTTTTGTGAAAACCGTAGGAATCTTACTTGAGAAGTGTAAGACTTTTTTAGTAATAGGATGAACAAAGACAATAGTATTGGCATGTAATCCTAGACGATTGATAGGACTTTTACCAGAACCGTATTTTTTATCTCCAACTATGCTATGACCGATATCCTGCATATGCACACGAATTTGATTTTTTCTTCCAGTTTCTATATTGACTTCAAGAAGAGAATAATTTTTATTCTTTTTCAAAACTTTATAGTGAGAAATAGCTTTTTTACCCTCTTTAGGATTCTGGTTTGAATAAGTTATGAAAGCTCTATTTTCCTGTAAATAAGATATTATAGTATCCTTTTCCTTTTGAACAGCTCCTTCAACTAATGCAACATATGTTCTCTCTTTTACAGAATCATTCCAAGTAGTTTGAAGTATATCTTGAGCTTTTTCAGTTTTGGCAAATATCATAATTCCAGAAGTATCTCTATCTAAACGATGCACAACAAATATTTTATTTTTAGGGTCTTTATTTTTTAAATATTCTTTCAACATATTATATGCAGTTTTTTCTCTTTCGTTATCAGTGGCAATAGAAAGAATTCCATTTTCTTTCTCCACTACAAGAATATCTTCATCTTCATAAATAATAGAGACTCCTTTTATAGTTGTTTCAATAGCCATTTTTCCCCAATCAATAGTGACAGTTTGACCTGGAAAGAGAGGATGGTTATACTGAGAAACAATATCATTTCCTACAAAAACTTTTCTTTTTGTAAGAAGTGATTTTATGTTTGTGCGACTTTTTTCTGGCATTTTTTCTATTAAAAAGCTCATTAACTCATTTTTTTCCATAACTTTGAATACAGTATTTTTTTTGCTTTTATTTATCATTATTTGCCTCCTGTTATATATCAAAAAATATTATAGCATAGTTAACTTACTAAGTAAATTAAAGCTTGTATAATTTAAACTTTAAATTTAAAAATTGAATAATAAATTTTTGAAAAAATCGTTGTATGAGAAAAAATATTAATTAATAATAGAGGAACTTAGAGTATCTAATAGAATATTTAATAGAAGAAAATAAAAAATTAGATTACTTTTTAAAAATATAGCTGTATTTATTAAAATTAGAAAGTCAAAAATAACTATAATAAATTTTAGGAGGAATGGTATTATGAAACATGAAGAATTTCATGCTTTTTCAAACAAAGAATTTAATGATTATTCAGAGAAAAAAAGAGAGGAAGCTATTGAAGCTTTTGGACGTGAAGTTGCTAAGAATGCAAATGGGTTAACTAGTGGAGAATTAAAAGCATTTCTTGAAGAAAAAATGAAAGAATACTTTGATAAATATTATGTTAAAGAGATAAAAATTAAAGAAAAGGAAATAAAAAAAGAAGAATCAGATAAAGATATAATTATTTATGTTCCTTATGATGGGAATGTAGAAATGTTTAAATTGAGACCAAGTACAGCCTCTGTTGAAACACCTAAGATACATTTAAAAGAAAAAGAAGTTGGAGTAAAAATTAAAGACTTTGCTAGCAAAACAAAAGAAGAAATTTCAGAAGAGTCTGATAAAATAGTTGAAGAATTGAAAAAAAATCTAGATTATTTAAAAAAAGATATAGAGGAATGCAATAAGGAATTGAAAAAAGGATTAAAAGATGAAGCAGAAAATATTAAGAAAAAAATAGAAAAAGATAAAGAAAAATTAAAAGAAATTAAAGAAATAATAAAAAAATAATTTATAGAATCCCCAGAGAATTTATTCTGGGGTTTTAAATTCATAAAAGAAGAGATATTATTTTACAAATTTATGATATAATACAAATAATATAATATTTATGGAGGAAAGTCATGAGAAATAGATTGGGAGCAGTATTTTTAACAATTTTTTTATTTGGATGTGGTGGACCAAAAGAAGTAGATGTATCTAAAAAACAAGAAAAAAATGGAATAGTATATGTTGAAAATGAGAAAAAACCATTTACTGGAAAAATAATATCAAAGTATGAAAATGGTCAAATAAAAATGGATTCTCAATATAAAAATGGAAAGCTTGAAGGTATAGTAAAAGAATATTATGAAGGTGGACAAGTTCGTAATGAATGGAATTATAGAGATAACCGTCTGGATGGGGAACAAAAAAAATATTATGAAAGTGGACAGCTATCAACAGAAAAATATTTTAAAGATAATAAATCTGATGGAATATTCAAGGAGTATTATGAAGATGGAAAAATAAAAAGTGAAACAGAATATAAAAAAGGAAAAAAAGATGGTTTTTATAAATCCTATATAGAAAATGGAAATTTACAGTATGAAACAAATTTTAAAAATGGAAAAATAGAAGGACCTTTTAAAGAATACCATGAGAATGGAAATATCAGCATTGAAACTAATATAAAAAATGAGAAAAAAGAAGGAATATATAAGAAGTATTATGAAAATGGAAATTTGAATATTGAAGCTAATGTGGAAGATAATAAGATAAGAGGAGATTATAAAGTTTACTATGAAAATGGACAGCTTTATAGTGAAACAAAATATAGAGATGGGAAACAAGAAGGAGTATATAAACAATATTATAACAATGGACAGTTAAATATAGAAACTTCATATAAAGATGGAAAAAAAGACGGAAACTATAAAAGTTATTATGTAAATGGAGAAATTGCAGATGAAAGTCATTATAAAGATGGAAAATTAGAGGGAAGTCACAAAGAGTATTACAAGAATGGACAGCTTATGTTTGAAAAAAATTATAAGAATGGGAAAGCAGAAGGAGTTGTAGTTTTTTATACTCCTAGTGGAAAAGAAGAGAAAAAAGTGAGATATAAAAATGATGAAATTATAAAAGTAATAAAATAAAATTAAAACCTCAGATATGGATTGTCTGAGGTTTATTTATTCTAAATTATTTCAGCTATTTCTTCAAAGGTTTTTTTAATCAAAATAGGAAGAGAATAGTTTGGATCAGCCTTTCCAACAACTAATATCATAACTGGAGTCTCACCAGCTGGTCTTTTTAACAAGTCTCTCAAAAATATCATAGGAGCTGGAGTGTATGTGAGACTGGCATATCCAGCATTATGAAGTGCATTAATAAGAAAACCAATGGAAATACCAATAGATTCATTAACATAATAATTTTTGTCTAAAGTTCCATCTTTGCTTTCTTTATAAAATTCCTTAAATATGACAATAAGACAAGGAGCTTGAGTAAGAAAAGGTTTCTTCCAAGTAAGAGTTAATTTATTTAAATCTTCCTGCCAATCTTTAGTAATTTTAGACTCATAAAATTCTTTTTCTATTTTTTCACTTTCTTCTCGTATTTTTTCTTTCATAACTGGATCAATAATTATTGAGAAATGCCAAGGCTGTTTATCAGCACCGCTTGGAGCAGTGGCAGCAGTCATGATACAATCTTTTATTATTTCAATGTCTACAGGTTCTTCTAAGAATTGACGATAAGTGCGACGTTTTTTAGATTTTTCTAATAACATTTTTGAAGTATCTGACATAATCGTTCCTCCCTTTTTTTATTTAGCTATCTATTCTTTTTATACTTTACAAAATGCTTTATGTCAATAGGTGTGATAATAATAATATTTGTTATTTTTACTTATAATTAACTGAAGTTTTATATATTTTTTACAGAAATATGTTAAAGTTAAAAAAAGTAAAAAGATATATTTGCTTATAGGAGCAGCAGGAAAATTGTTGTATAATAATTTAAAGTAAAACTAATTGAAATGAGGAAAAGAAAATGAAAAATAAAAAATTGTATCTATTTGATATTGATGGAACACTTATTTTAGGGAATAAACTTATAGATGGAGCTGAAAAAATAATCAAAGAAATAAGAGAAAAAGATAAAAAACTTATGTTATTTACCAATAATTCTTCAAGAACAAGAAGAGAATATGTAGAGAAATTTAAGAAAATGAATATTGAAATTTTTGAAGAGGAAATAATTACTGCTGGATATATGCTTGGAGAATATCTCATTGAAAAAAAAGATAATCCATCAGTATTTTTAGTGGGAACAAAGTCTTTAAAAAAAGTTTTAAAGGATATGGGCGTGAAGATAATAGAGGAACCTCAAAAAATTAACAGCAAATATAATGTAGATTATGTAGCAGTTGCATTAGATAGTGAATTAAATTATCAAAAAATTGTGACTGCTTGTGAGTTACTTAGTGAAGGGGTAGAATATCTGGCTGCTAATCCAGATTTTGTTTACCCAATAGAAGGAAGAAAATTTCTTCCTGATTGTGGTGCAATATGTAAAATGCTGGAATATGCAGTTAAAAGAAAACCTCTTTTTTTAGGAAAACCTTCAAGGGAAATATTAGATTACTGCATTAAAAAGAATGGAGTTTCTAAAGGGGAAACTGTAATAATAGGAGATAGACTGTATACTGATATAGCCTGTGGTTATGATAATGGTTGTGATACTATTTTGGTTTTGACTGGGGAGAGCAAAAAAGAAGATGTGAAAGACAGTCCATATAAGCCTGACTTCATATTAGAAAGCATAAAAGAATTAAAAATATAAATTTAATACCTATCTTTAAAATAATTCTTTGAATCAATTTTTTACTATATATGGAATTTTTAAATTAAGATTTTTGTAGTGGAGGATAACTCATAAGCAGAAATATAATTTTGGAAATTTTTTATTAGAGAGAGTCAATAAATTTCTCTAAATATCAAGCTTCTAAAATTTGAGATTGGCTTTTGATTAACCTCTATTTTTTATTAAAAATTTAATCTTTTATATGATATAATAGAGTGGTAAATTCTAGATGTCTGGAGGGGTATTTTAATGAAAGTTGAAGTTTTAAGTTGTGAAAAAATTAAAGAGGGATATATAATAAAATTAAGTGGCGGGAATGAACCTTTTTATATAGATGGAAAAGGAGGACAATTAGGAGATAGAGGAACAATAGGAGAAAGTATTATTCTTGAAGTCAGAGAAGGAAATATAGTGCTTGATAGAGAAATAACTCTGGGAGAACATGAGTATACTATTGATGAAGAAAGAAGAAAAGATATAGCCTGTCAGCATACAGCTCAGCATCTTTTTTCAGCTCTTGCATATAATGATTATCAATTAAATACTGTAGGATTTAGAATGGCAGAAGAATATACTTCAGTAGATTTAGATTCTAATACAATATCAGAAGAAACTATAAAAGAGCTGGAGAATAAGGCTAATGAAGTTATAAGAAAAGCTATAGAATTAAAAATTTATACATTAGGACATGAAGAAGCTTTGGAAATAGAGGGATTGAGAAAAGCTATTAAAGATAAAGTAACTGGTGATGTAAGGTTTGTAGAGATACCAGATATTGATTTAGGAGCTTGTGCTGGTTTTCATGTTGAAAATACAAAAGATATAAAGCTATTTAAAATATTATCTCATGAAAAAATAAAGGGGAATTATACAAGATTCTTTTTTATAGCTGGAGATAGGGCTATAAGAGATTATGCTTTTAAACATGAGCTATCAAAAGAACTATGTCATATATTTAGCTGTAAAGATTATGAAATTCTTACAATGTTAAATAAAAGTTTAGAAGAAAAGAAAAAAACTGAAAGTGAAATGAAAATTATTGCTTCTGAATTTGCTGGATTTTTAGGAGAAAAATTGATGAAAGAGGCTCAAGAAGTAAATGAGTATAAATTTATTATATATGTAGGAGATAAGATAACAGCACAGTATTTACCTAGAAATATAAATCCAGAAAATTATATATTGATAACAGGAAGTGAGGATAGTTATTCAATTATTTCTAATAGAATTAATTGTAAAGATTTCTTAAAAGAATTAACTTTATCTAATACTGATATTAAAGGTGGAGGTAATCAAATAAAGGGAAATTTTAAAGGAAAAATATCAAAAGAAGAGTTGAAAAAACAACTTGAAACTTTTCTTAATAAGTTGTAATTGAGTATTTTTTTTGATATAATATTATGTTAGCAATTTTATAATCGGAGGAGTAATGTCAGAAAAAATTAATTTATTAAATTTAAATCAACAAGAGCTAGAAGATTTAGTTGTTTCTCTTGGAATGAAAAAATTTTATGGAAAACAAATATTTAACTGGCTTCATAAAAAAATAGTAAGAGACCTTAATGAAATAACAAATCTTTCACTTAAAGACAGAGAACTTTTGGCTGAAAAAGCATATATACCATTTTTAAATCTTTTAAAGCAGCAGATATCTAAAATTGATAAGACAGAAAAATTTCTTTTTAAACTGGAAGATGGAAATACTATTGAAACTGTTTTATTAAGACATAAGGATAAAAGAAACACTTTATGTATATCATCGCAAGTTGGATGTCCTGTAAAATGTACTTTTTGTGCAACTGGACAAGATGGGTTTGTAAGAAATCTTGATGTAAATGAAATAATCAATCAGGTGTATACTGTAGAAAGAAGACTTATAAAACAAGGAAGTAATATAAACAATATAGTTTTCATGGGAATGGGAGAGCCTTTACTTAATCTTTCAAATGTACTGAAAGCTTTGGATATACTTTCTAATGAAAATGGAATAAACATTTCTAAAAGAAAAATAACTATATCAACATCAGGAATAGTTCCTAATATAGAAAAAATTCTATTAGAAAAACTTCCTATTGAGCTTGCCATATCACTTCACAGTGCAATAAATGCAAAAAGGGATATGATAATACCTGTAAATAGAAGTTATCCTCTTGAGGATCTTTATGCAATATTACAAGAATATCAAAAACAAACAAAACGTAGAATAAGTTTTGAGTATATAATGATCAATAATTTTAATGTTTCAGATGTGGATGCTAATGCATTGGCTGACTTTGTACATGAATTTGATCATGTGGTAAATCTTATCCCATACAATCCTGTGGCAGGAACGGAATTTGAAAGACCTTCTGAAAAGAAAATAGATAAATTCTTTACTTTCCTTAAAGATGTAAGAAAAGTAAATGTCACATTAAGAAGAGAAAAAGGGACTGATATAGATGGTGCTTGTGGTCAGTTGAGACAGAAAGCTCCTAAGAAATAGTTTGATTTAAAAGGAGTACTGAAACTATGAAAATACTTGTAAAAAGAATAATAAAAATAATGGTAGTTTTATTTATTGTTGGAAGTATTGCATCTGTAGGAGTAGTTTTGGGAGTTATGAATAAATATTCCAAAGAACTTCCTGATATAGTAACTTTAATAGAAGATTATGCTCCATCTCTACCAACTGTATTATATGATAGAAATAGGGAAGTAATAGATACTATATACAGAGAATCAAGAGATACAGTAAAATTAAAGGAAGTTCCTATATACAGTAGAAATGCTTTTTTAGCAATAGAAGACAAGCAGTTTTATTCACATCATGGGATACATATAAAAAGATTGATAGGTGCTATTGTAGCTAATATTCGTAGTGGTCGTGCTGTACAAGGGGCAAGTTCAATAACTCAACAGCTTGCAAAAAATGCCTTTCTTTCTCATGAAAGAAAGCTTTCAAGAAAAATAAAAGAAGCTATTATAACATTTGAAATTGAGAGAAGATATACTAAAGATGAAATATTTGAAAAATATCTAAATGAGATATATTTTGGAGCTGGATCTTATGGTATAAAGACAGCAGCTAAGCAGTTATATAGAAAAGATATTTCAGAAATAAATATAGCTGAATCAGCTCTTCTCGCAGGAATACCTAACAGACCTGAAAAATATAATCCCAGAAGAAATTTAGAGGCTTCCTTAAAAAGAGCTAATCTTATTTTATCTGAAATGTATAGAGATAAACTTATAACAAAAGAAGAATATGAAAAAGCAAAAAATCATAAGTTTATAAATGAAGATAAACTTCCAGAAGATTTTAAAATGGATGATAATACAACTATAATATATAACAAAAAAAGTGATGTAACAATTAATTATCCTGATTTTTCAAATATGGTAGAAGAGTTTTTGGTTGAGAAATTTGGAGAAAATATGGTATATACTGGCGGATTGAGAGTACATACTACTTTAGATTTAGAAATGCAGAAAACTGCAAAAGAAGTATTTGAGAATTATGAATTCTTCCAAAAAAATGATGAATTACAAGGTGGAATGGCAACTATAGATCCAAATAATGGGCATGTAATATCTTTGATTGGTGGGAGAAATTTTAAATCAGGAAATTTTAACAGAGCAACTATGGCAAAGAGACAGTTAGGTTCTTCATTTAAACCATTTTTATATTTTACAGCTATAGAAAATGGAATGGAAATGAATTCAGTAGTAGAAGATTCATTTATTTCATTTGGAAGTTGGATACCAAAGAACTATGGAAGCAGATATTCAAATAATGTTACTTTGCTTAATGCTTTAGACAGATCATTAAATATAGTTTCTATAAAAATGCTTCAAAAAATAGGAACAAAAACATTTAAAGAAACTGTTGCAAAACTTGACCCAGGCTTAAATATACCAGATGACCTTACTGCATCTTTGGGATCATTTGAAAATACACCATTACAGCATGCTATAGATTATTCAATATTTTCAAATGGAGGTTATGTAGTAGAGCCTGTGACAGTAACAGATGTAGAAGATAGATATGGAAATCCTATATATCAGAATACACCTAAAAAAGAAAAAGTATTTGACAGTATTAATACAAGTATAATAACATTTATGCTGAAAAGTTCAGTGCAATATGGAAGTTCCAGCAGAGCCTCTGTATACACAAAAGATAAAAAGAGAATAGAACAGGGAGGAAAAACAGGAACTGTAAATGATAATAGAACTATCTGGTTTGCTGGAATAACTCCTGATTATGTTACAACTATCTACATAGGATATGATGATAATAGATCTATAAGAGGAAATGTTACAGGAGGAACTGGAGTGGCTCCTCTATGGGCGAAATATTATCAAACTTTAATTGATAAAGGACTGTATGCTCCAAGCACTTTTTCCTTCTTAGAAAATCACTTAAAAAATGGAGATTTTAATTTACAGACACTGACTGTAAACAATGGACTTATTTCTGGAGCAGGAAGAGAATTCCTTGTAAGAAAAGGAAAACTGCAGATGGAAAGTGAAATGAAATATGCAAATGGAATAGCAGGAATATTTGGAGATATAAAAAGAGAAACAGGAGCAGAAGGATATAATCCTGTTATTGAAAAAACGAATAATGATATAGCTCCTGAAAATACAACTACAAATGATTCTTTATTTAAAAGACTTTTAGGGAATTAATATAAGATAAGGCTGTTGCAAATTAGTAATTTATTTTACTAGTTTCTACAGCCTTTTTTATTTTTTCTTAGGAAATTATAATTTGATAAATTTGTTGAAAAAATAAAAAATATTAATTATTTTAGCTTCATATTAGATATATTTAATCGAATAAGATTAAAA
>NZ_JAWDXO010000038.1 GCF_032477075.1 Fusobacterium sp.
AAGATATGCAATAGACCCAGAGAAGATAGTAACAGAATTAGGCTGGTATCCAGAGACATCATTTGATGAAGGGATAGAAAAAACAATAAGATGGTATCTGGATAATCAGGAATGGATAGAGAAAGTTTTAAATAAATAGAGAAAATAGAATATTTAATTTAAGAAAAGAGATTGGGATAAAACCAGTCTCTTTTTTTATTTTTTAGAACATAATTTCAATATAAATATGCTGCTAGAAGACATTAAAATTAATTTTAAAGAAAATTATAAGTATATAATACATTGGAACAATGAAATATTTTTTAGATAAAATTTTTAATTTTAAAGATTATTAACAAACAAATTATAAAAGTATATTAAATTTAAAAAGTAGAAAAAAATAATTATATAATGTATAATTTTATTTATAAAACATTTTTTATTATCTTTAAAAGTAAATAAAATATAATATTGATTTATATAAAATCTTTGGGGGAATTATGCTAAGAAAATTAAATAGAATATTTCAAGACTATATGCGAGAAAAAAGATTAAAGGTTGGGAGATATATTTGGGATAGAAAAAGAAATAAGGAAAAAATAAAAATAGGAAACTTTATTGAAAAAAATAATATAAAAAAGATATTATTTATGAGATATGATGGAAAAATAGGGGATATGGTAATAAATACTTTAATGTTTAGAGAAATAAAGAAAAAATATCCATATATAAAAATAGGGGTAGTGACAGAAGAAGGAGCAAAGGCTATAATAAAAAACAATTCAAATATAGATAAAATATATGATTATAAAAAAAATATAAAGAAATTAGCTTTAAAAATAGCAAATGAGAAATATGATTTATTGATAGATTTTTCAGAAATGTTGAGAGTAAATCAAATGATGCTTATAAATCTATGTAAAGCAAGATTTAATATGGGACTAAATAGAGAAGAATGGAAATTATTTGATATATCTATAAAAAGTGGAATAGATTTTAAATGGACAGATCATATAACAGAAAGATATTCAGCATATTTAAAAAAATTAGGGTTTAAAGAGAATGAAATAGATAAAAAATATGATATTTATATTGAAGAAACAGAAAAATATAAAGAATTTTTTAAAGAAATAAAAGAAAAAAAAGTAGTAGTATTGAATCCTTATGGAGCAAGTAAACATAAAAGTTTTACTTTAGAGACATTGAATAAAATAATAAATCATTTAAAAACTAAAGATATGGGAGTAATTTTAATATACTTTGGTGATAAATATAAAGAACTGAATAAATTAAAAATAATTAATGAAAATGTATATATTCCAGAAAATATAGAAACGATACAAGACAGTATATATTTGATAAAAAGATCAGATTTGGTAATAACACCAGATACATCAATAGTTCATATAGCTTCAGCTTTAAATAAAGCTAATATATCAGTATACCCTCCAAAAGGAGGAAAATATGAAGTAGATCATTTAGTATGGGCACCAAAAACAAAAGAAACAAAAATAATATTCTGTAAAGATAAGATAAGTCAGTATGACGAAATAGATATAAATACATTTGATTTTGAAGAGATGAAGAAAGTGATTGGAGAAAATAATGAAAAGAATACTATTTAAAAGTGGAAGTACCATGATGGGGGGATTAGAAAGAGTTCAATGTGAATATATTAACTTTTTAGTTGATGAAG
The DNA here is from genome assembly GCF_032477075.1 of Fusobacterium sp. Classification (NCBI taxonomy): domain Bacteria; kingdom Fusobacteriati; phylum Fusobacteriota; class Fusobacteriia; order Fusobacteriales; family Fusobacteriaceae; genus Fusobacterium; species Fusobacterium sp. Next base: position 1,676 of record NZ_JAWDXO010000038.1, read on the forward strand.
GGTTTGATATAAAAGTTGTTATTGAAAATGACAATGGAAATGAAAATATTTTAGAAAAAGAAATAAAAACAAAAGTAGAATATTTGAAAAATTATGAATATATATCACAAATAAGAAAAATTAGAGAAAATAGAAAAAAAAGTTTTTTTTTAAGAGTAAAGTATGCAATAGCATTATTTAATGAAAAAAGATATGCAGATAAAAAATTTTTAGAAATATATAAAGAATTTAAACCAGATATTGTAATAGATTTTGATTCTAGTCTTACAAAAATTATAAAAGAGCTAAAGATATCAAAGAATTTAGTATGGGTACATAGTTCAGTAGAAAATTGGAAAAAGAAAAAAAATAAAATAAAGAGATTTACAAAGAGATTAGAATATTATAATAAAATAATATGTATATGCCAAGAAATGGAAGAAGATTTATTAAAATTAAATAATAATTTACTAGGAAAGAGTGAATATATATACAATCCAATTGATTTTGAAAAAATAAAAATATTATCTGATGCTCCTTTTCATGAGGAAGAGAAAAAATTGGTAAAAGAAAAATTTCTTTTGATGGTATCAAGATTAGATATAATTCCAAAAGATTTTGAAACATTATTTTCAGCATTTGATATTGCAAAAGAAAAAGGATATGAAGGAAGATTATATCTTATTGGTGATGGACCAGATAAGGAAAAAGTAGAAAAAATGAGGGAAAATTTCAAATATAAAGAAGAAATCCTTTTATTAGGTAGAAAACAAAATCCATATAATTGGATGAAAAAAGCAGACAAATTGATACTCTCTTCAAGATATGAAGGCTTTTCAGTTGTGCTTTTAGAAGGAATTGTACTAAATGGAAAAGTGATAAGTTCTAACTGTAAAGTTGGTCCAAAAGAAATATTGGCAGATGGAAGAGGAAAACTTTTTGAAGTTGGAGATATTGTTGAACTTAGTAAAAATATATTAAAAAATTTTGACTTAAATTTTGAAGAGAATTTTTTAGAAAAATTTAATAGAAAGGCGATTTTTGAAAAGTTTTTGAGAATTTTGGAGGAAATAAATGATTAAAATATTTGACTATTTTTTTAAAAAAGAAATACCAATATTAATGTATCATAGACTTATTGATGCTAAGAAAGATATAGGAGTTCATATTATATATTATGATGTTAATAAATTTGAGGAACAATTGATTTACTTAAAAGAAAAAGGATTTAAGACAATTACTTTTAAAGATTTAAAAAATATAACAGAAGAAGATAAAAAAAAGGAAAAATATATTATCTTAACATTTGATGATGGATATAAAGATAATTTTGAACTTTTATTTCCACTATTGAAAAAATATAATATGAAAGCTGTAATATATATGGTGTCACATTTAGAAGATAACAGATGGGATATAGAAGAAACAGGAGAAAAAAGATTTGAACTTATGAATTCAAATCAGATATTGGAAATGCATAAATCTGGGTTAGTAGAATTTGGTGGTCATACTATGCATCATGTAAAATTAAATAAACTTGATCCAGAAAAACAAAAAGAAGAAATAGAAGGAAATAAAATATATTTAGAAAAACTTTTAAATGAAAAATTAGTATCTTTTGCATATCCTTTTGGACTTTTTAATAATGAATCTAAAAAAATAGTAAAAGAATTAGGATATAGCTATGGAATAGCAACTGATTCAGGAGCTTTTTACATAAATAATGACTTATATGAAATCAGAAGAATAGGAATATTTTCAGATATAACAATGAGTAAGTTTAAGAGAAGAATAAAAGGAAATTATAATTTGAAAAAATGCAATAATCTAAAATAAAGAGGTAGGAGAAAAAAGTGGAAGAAAAAATAAGTCTTATAGTAACTCTATATAATCGTTTAGAATATGCAAGAAATATGATTTTAGCTCTTCAGCAGCAAACAAAGCAGATAGATGAACTTATTTTTGCTGATGATGGGTCAAGTGAAGATGTCTATGAATATATAAAAGATTTATTGCAAGAATGCAAATTTAAAATAAAATATGTATATCAGCAAGATATAGGATTTAGATTGGCAGCTTCAAGAAACAATGGGGCAAGAATAGCTGAAAATGAGTACCTTATTTTTTTAGATCAAGATGTTGTATTTGATAATGATTTTATTCAAAGAATATATGAGGTAAGAAAGAGAAAAAGAATAATTTTTTCAGAAGCTTTAGGAAGTTCAGAAGAAGAAAAAGAAAAAATTCAAAAAATAATAAATGAGAAATATGATTATGAAAAGATATATAAGATAATGCCAAAAGAGAAGAAATTAGAACAGGATAGTTTTGTGGAAAAAGAAAGATTATATAATATTCTGTATAAATTAAAATTAAGGACAAGAGGAGCTAAAATTGTAGGACTTATTTTTTCTTTATATAAAAAAGATTATATAGCAGTAAATGGATTTGATGAAAATTATGTAGGTTGGGGGCATGAAGATGATGATTTTGGAAATAGATTTTTTAAATATGGAGGTAAAACATATTCTTTTAAATTTGAAAAGTATCCAATTCATATGTATCATAAATCAGCTTCTCCAAAAGATGGAAGTGTAAATGAAAATTATTATAGAAAAATAAAAAAAGAAATTTCTAAGTCAAATTACAAATGTGAATATGGATTTAATAATCGTAAAGATAAGGATGAGATTAAGTTAAAACATATAAAAAAGTAAAAAATAGACTAATAGGGATAAAATGATTAAAACATGGAGAAGAACAATGATAGAGAAGAAAATTCACTATATTTGGTTTGGAAAAGATAAACCTGAAAAAGTATTAAAATGTCTAGAGAGTTGGAGAAAAATTTTACCAGAATATGAAATTATTGAGTGGAATGAAAAAAGTTTTAATTTAGAAAATGAAATGAAAAAATGCAGATTTTTAAGAGAATGCTATAAAAGAAAATTATGGGCTTTTCTATCAGATTATGCTCGTTTGAAAGTATTATATCAATATGGAGGGATATATCTTGATACAGATATGGAAATAATAAAAAAATTAGATGATCTTTTGGAAACAGATTTTTTTACTGGATATGAAGATGATGAAATAATAAGTTTTGGAATTTTAGGTTGTATACCTCAACATAAAATAATAAAAAAAATGTTAAATTTTTATAATAACAAAATATGGAGTTCAAATATGTACATAATAACAAATATATTAACAGAAACTTTAAAAGAAGAATATGGCAATAAACTTTTTGAAGCATCTAATATAAAGATACATGCAAAAGAATATTTTTATCCATATAACCATGATGAAGAATTTACAGAAAAATGTTTAACAGAAAATACTTATGGAATTCATTGGTGGGATAAAAGTTGGGGGAAAAATCCAAAGGTATATTTTTTGAAGTACAAGCATCTACCATGGTGGAAAAAATATCCAAAGCATTTGTGCAAATTAATAAATGTTTATTCTAAAAAATATTTTACTAAGAAAGTTTGAAGGTAAAAATATGAAGAAGTTAAAAAAGGAAGTATTTAGAGGATATAATATGTATTTTTTAGAAGAGGAATATAAAATATTGGCTGAAAAAATAATCAGAAAAGAATTTAAAGAAATAGAGAAAATAAAAGATACAAAAAGAAATTATGTTTCTTTAATAGAAATAGATGGAATTAAATATATATATAAAGAACCAAGAAATGAGTTTAGAATTCCTCAAAGACAATTTATGAGTTTATTTAAAAAAGGGGAAGCTTTGAATACATTGATTAATGTAAATAAATTGATTGATATGGGATTTGAAGAATTTGTAAAACCTTTAACAGCAGTTAATATTAGAAAAAAAGGAATGATAAATTTTTCTTTTTTTGTAATGGAATATGTACATGGAGAAGAAGACAGAAGATATTTAGATGATATAGTAAACAAAATGGAGAAAATACATGAAAAAGGATATTATCATGGAGATTTTAATCCAGGGAATTTTTTAATATCTAATGAGAAAATAAAGATACTAGATACCCAAGGGAAAAAAATGGGATTGACAAAATACAGGGCACATTATGATATGATAACAATGCAGTATGATTCTTATGAAGAAATGAAATATCCGTATAAAAAAGATATTGTATATTACTGGGCGTATTTCATAAAAAGGTTTAAAAGGCTCCCAATTATAGAAAAAATAGGAAAAATAAAGAAAAAACTGAGAGATAAAGGGTGGAAAATTTAAATTAAAAAGAAAGGAAATATTTATGAATATATTTTGGATATTTCAAGAGAAAAATGAAAATATAGATAATGTAAATAATAATATCTATTATTCAGAAAATAGCAGAGTAAATTTTAAAAATAATAATTTAATGAATTTTTTTAAACAATATAAATATGTAAACAAACTAAAAAAAGAAAAGGAAATAAAGATAATATATGTTAATTCTTTAAAAAGAATCAGCTCACTTCATTTTTTTTCTTTTTTTAATAAAATACCAGTAGTTTATAAGATAAAAGAAAAAAAAGATATAGAGAAAGAGCTGCAACATAAAATAATCTATTGTCAAAGAAAAGATATACCAGTATTAATGTATCATAGAGTGGTAGAAACTGAAGAAGAAAAAGGATATTACGATACATTTGTAACTAAAGAGAATTTTGAAAAACAAATGAAATATTTGAAAGATAACAATTATGAACCTATCTTTTTTAAAGATATAAAAAATGGAGAGTATAAAAATAGATTTAATAAAAGGCATATAATAATAACATTTGATGATGGTTATAAAGATAATCATAAAATAGTATTACCAATTCTAAAAAAATATAATTTTAAAATTGTACTTTTTCTTATTACAGACTGTGACTATAATAAATGGGATGTAGAAGCTGAAGGAAGAGAAAAAGAAAAAAGATTTTCTTTAATGAATAAAGAAGAAGTTCAAGAACTTATAAGATCAGAATTGGTAGAAATAGGAGGACATACAAGCAGCCATCTAGATATGCCTTTTACAGAGAAGGTCAATTTAAAAGAAGATTTAATTTTTTCTAAAGAAAAATTAGAAAAATTAGCAGGAGAGAAATTAGTATCTTTTGCTTATCCTTGGGGAAAGAATGATGATAATTCAAAAAAGTTGATAAAAGAATTAGGATATAAATTTGCAGTATCAACAGAAAGTGGAACAGCATGCTTTTCAGATGATTTATATGAAATACAAAGAATAGGAATATATTCTAAAGATGATATAGATAAGTTTAAAGAAAAAATAAGTGGCAGATATCTTTTTAAAAGAGAAAAAAGAAATGAAATGAAGAAAATAAGAAATAAATTCAGAAAAATGTTAGGTATAAAGGAAAAATAGATGATAAAAAATTAAATAATTAATGAAAGAAGAGATTGGTTTTACACCAATCTCTTCTTTATTCTTTGAAACACAATTTCAACATAAATATATTGCTGAAAGAGTTTAAAATTAATTTTAAAGATTATTATTGATATACGATGTTATCTTTTTATTGTGACTAATTTAAAAAATATAAAATAATTTTTAAATTAAAATAATTAATTTTAAAGAATATTTATTACAATATTTAAAATGTATGATAAATTTAAAAAGTAGAAAAAAACAATGATATAATGTATAATTTTATTTGAAAAATATTTTTTATTATCTTTAAAAGTAAATAAAATATAAAAATATTTATATATTTTTGGGGGAATTATGTTGCGGAAACTAAATAGAGTATTTCAAGATTATATGCGAGAAAAAAGATTGAAGATAGGAAAATATATATGGGATAGAAAGATGGAGAAGGAAGAAATAAAATCAGGAAACTTTATTGAGAAGAATAATATAAAAAAAATACTATTTATGAGATATGATGGAAAAATAGGCGATATGGTGATAAATACTTTAATGTTTAGAGAAATAAAGAAGAGATATCCAGATATAGAAATAGGAGTACTAACAAAAGGTGGAGCTAGGGCAGTAATAGAAAATAATCCAAATGTAGATAAAATATATGAGTATAAAAAAGATAGAAAAAATACAAAAGAATTGGCATTAAAAATAGCAGAAGAAAAATATGATTTATTAATAGATTTTTCAGAAATGTTAAGAATAAATCAGATGATGCTTATAAATTTATGTAAAGCAAGATTTAATATGGGATTAAATAAAGAAAATTGGAATATGTTTGATATATCCTATACAAAACCTATAGGTCATATTCATATAACAGAATTATATAAAAATGTTTTAGAAAAATTAGGGATAGGAGATATAGATATAAATTATGAATTATTTTTTACTGAGCAGCAAAAAAGCAAGGTTGATAAATTACTAGAAGAATTAAGTCATAAAAAAATAGTTGTATTTAATCCATTTGCAGCAAGTAAACATAGAGATATAAATTTAGAAAATATAGTAAAAATAGGAAAGATAATTCTTGAAGATAAGGATAATAGATTAATTTTTATAGGAGAAAAAAGAAGAAAGAGGGAACTTGAAAAAATAATAAAAGAATTAGGAAATAATGCTTTTTTTCCAGAGTGTAAAGATATAATGGAAACTTCATATTTAATAAGTAAAGCAGATTTAGTAATAACCCCAGATACCTCAATAGTTCATATAGCAGCAGCTTTTAAAAGAAAATTGGTAGCAATATATAGATTAGATAATAAAAGAGAAAATGAAACAAATAGATATTTATGGGGACCTAATTATGAGGAAGCAGTGCAAATATTTTCTAGAGATTTTAAAGTTAAAGACGGGGAAGAACCAAATATTAATAAGTTTGATATAAAGGAACTAAAAAAAGAAATAAAAAAATATTAAAAATTATAGAGGATAAGATGGGGAAAATTGAACTATGCAATAAAATAAAATCAGTAAGAAATTTAATAATGAAGAAACAAAAAATATAATGGAAGGTATAGATGAAAAAGAAAGTAATATTTAGAAGTGGAAGTTTAAGAATGGGAGGACTAGAAAGAGTATTAATAGAAGTTCTTCAGACAATTGATAGAGAAAAATTTGATATTTATCTTATAATAGATGATGATTGTGGAAAAGAAAATATATTTGAAAAAGATATACCAAAAGATATAAGGTATTTTTTTCTTAAACCAGAGAAATTGATAAGAGAAACAGAGAAATATAAAGCAAAAAAGAAAAATATTGTATATAAATTGATGTATAATTTAATGATGGAAAAAGAAAATAGAATTATGTATAAAAATATGCAGAAAGTATTAAAAGAGCTTGGAGAAATAGATGTAATAGTAGATTTTGATGGAGGTGCATCAAAATATATAGAAAAGTTGGATATTACGAAGAAAATAGTATGGATACATAACTCTATACCTAATTTAAAGAAAAAAGAAAGTAAAATACAAAGATTTGGGAAAAGATTAGAAAAATATGATAAAGTAGTGGCTATATGTGATGAAATGAAAGAAGAGCTAGAAAATATATATCCAAATTTAAGTGGGAAAGTAAGTAGAATATATAATCCATTTAATTTTGAAAGAATAGAAAAATTAATGGATGATAAGAGTGAATTAAGAGAAGAGCAGATGAAAATGCTTATTGAGAATTATTGTATTGCAATCTCAAGGTTAGATACTATTCAAAAAGATTATGAGACTCTTTTAAAAAGTTTTAAAATATTAAAAAGTAAAGGAATACAACAAAAGTTATATATAATAGGTGATGGTCCTTCTAAAAAGACAATTGAAAATTGGATAAAAGAATATCAATTAGAAGATTTAGTATTTTTATTAGGAAGAATGAAAAATCCCTATGTATGGTTAAAAAATTCTAATTTTTTTATACACAGTTCAAAGTTTGAAGGATTTGGTCTAGTATTAGTTGAAGCTGGATATTCAGGAAAAGCAGTGATTTCTTCAAAATGTCCAGTAGGACCAAGGGATATTTTAAAAGATGGTGAATGTGGAATACTATTTGAAGTTGGAAATTCTAAAGAACTTGCTGAGAACATTGAAAAGCTTTTAAAAGATAAAGAATTGAAAAAAAAATATGAAGATTTAATAAAAGAGAGAGTAAGAGAATTTGACAGTAAAAATATAATAAAAGAATATGAAAAATTAATAGAAGAAATTTAGAATAGAGGATAATTGAAATGATAAAAAATAAAAAATATAAAGAATATAATATATATTATCCAGAAGAAGAAATATTCTATGAAGAACTAGGAAAAAGAATAATTGATAAAGAGTTTAAGGAATCAGAAGTGTATAAAAATACTGAGAGAAATTATGTAGCTAAAATAGAAATAAAAGGAGAAAAATATATATTAAAATCTCCTAAATCAGAAACGATAATCCCTCAAAGAAGAATACAGACTTTCATAAAAAATGGAGAAGCATTAAATACATTGATAAATGTTAGAGAAAGAATAAAAGAAGGAATGAAAGAATATGCAGTTCCATTTTTAGTCATTGTAAAGAAAAATATTTTTATAAAAGAAAGTTACATATTAATGGAATGTATAGAGGGAGAGTCAATAAAGAGTACTGCAGATATAGATAAAATAATGGAAATAGTTAATAAATTACACAAAGAAAAAATATATCATGGAGATTTAAATACTTCAAACTTTATAAAAACAAAAAATGGGGTAAGGATAATAGATACACAAGGAAAGCAAGAAAGGTTTTTTCATTTTAAAAGATGGAATGATATTTTTATAATGGAGAATGATTTACTAGTAATAGAAAAAGAATATGAAGTAGAAGAAAAATATTATAAAAAGAATAAAGACATATCATATTATATGATTTTAGTTGTAAGAAAAATAAAAAAGTTAAAATTTGTAGAATGGATAAAATCAAAGAAGAAAGAATTAAGAAAAAAAGGTTGGAGAATATAAAATAATTAATTTCTTTGAGATAGTTAAGAAATAATAAAATAAAGGTGGAAAATATGGTTGCTCTAAAAAATAATAAATTTTTAAATGAATTTAATATAATTGAATTAATCTCAATGATTATTTTAATTATTTTATTTATTTGTGTAGATGATAGAAAAATAATAATAGGAATCCCTTTTCTTGTAATAATTCTATATGGAATGTTAAAAAATAAAAATAAAAGAGAAGTGGTTAATCATAATTTAGGAATATTAGGAGCAATACTATTTGTTTTTGGACTATCATTTAGTGAATATTCAGGTAATAGAGGAAATATTTTAATGATAATCAGTTTTTTAATTAATGTTTTTTATTATAAAAATAGGAAAATAGAATTTGGATACAAAAAAGTAATGTATATGTTTATTTTAATTCTTTTTTTAGGGATAATTTGGACTTGTTTTTCTTATGATGGATTACATAGTGTTGGAAGATTCATAAATGTTAATAAAAGATTTATAGACATGTTCTTACTAATAAATATTATTAAAGAAAAAAGAGAGTTTTTAATATTAGAAAAAGTTTTTTTATTTTGTGGTGGATTAGTTGGAGGTTATTATGTATATGATTATATACGAAATTTAAAAACTCTCTCCACAAACTTAGAATATAGGTTTGAAGGTTTTAAAAATATAGCATATTCGGCAGGTTTATTAATGATGATTTCATTATATGTTTTTGGAGTAATATGGAATATTAAAACTATGGAAGAATTGAAAAGAAAATATTATTATTTTATAGTATTATTTTTATCTTTGAGTGGATTGTTATTAACTAAAACAAGAGCAGCAATTTTAGGGTTTTTAGCAGGAATAGCATTTATAGTAATAATGAAATTTAGTATAAAAAGATTGTTATTAATACTATTAGCTACAACTATTATTTTTATAATTCTTCCTAAGTCAATTAAATATAGAGTAACTAATATAACAATAAAAAAAGATACTGAAAATATAAATAAAGTTTCTGATAATTTTAGAAGAATAATGTGGAAAGGGAGCATATACACTTGGGAAAATAATAAAATATTTGGAGCAGGAGCCAGAGGAACTAAATATTGGGTTCAAAAATATGCTGATGAAAATACAGATAGAGATGGAAATATTCTTCCAGGAATAAAAAGAGAAAATTTTAATTTTGGAGAAGCTCATAGTATATACTTAAATATGTTAGCAGAAATGGGAGTCTTTTCAATATTATATTTTATACAATTTTTTATATTTATTCCAATATTAATTTTAAAGAATTTAAGGAATTTAGAGAATATAGGAGAAAAATTAGGAGCTTCTTCTGCTATTGTAGGTTATTATGTATATGGAATAGTATGGAGTATTTGGGGATATTATGGAACAATTCAAAGTATTTTTCAATTTATGCTTTTTATTTTAATATTCTATTATACTAAAATTGAAAAAGATAAATAAAAATTTTAGAAAAAAGAAATATACAAATTAAATGTTACTTATATGTTTTAGAATTAAAGATAACAAATAAATAAAATTATATTTAAATTAAAAAGAGATCATATTTTATATATGATCTCTTTTTTATTCTTTAAAACACATATTTAACATATTTGTATTACAAAAAAACTTAGAATATGTTGTTAAAGAGTAAATATAAGAAGTAATTTAAATTTTTATAAAAAAGAAAAAATCTATTTAAAAGTAAAAATTAATTTTAAAGAATATTATAGTAATTTTTATAGTTTTCATATTTATATTTTATATATAATAATGTAGAAAAAAAATAAATAATGATGTATAATTTAGTTTGAAAACTATAATTTTGTGCTTAAAAAGTTGAAATAAAAGAAAAAAATGAATTTTAAATAAATTAAAAAATGATGCAAAAAAGTCTTGGGAGGATTTCATTATGGAAAGAAAAAAAATAAGTATCATAGGAATAACATATATAGTTTTGTTATTTATAGTTTATGAAATGATGCTTAGAATAACAGGATTTAGCATTAATACTGCTGTTTATGGGTTATTTGCTATCTTAGTTTTTTTCTATTCTGTAACTGGAAATTTAAGTTTTAGAGAAGAAGAAGTTAATTATAATACTGTATTTATAAATAGTTTTATATTTGGAATATTTTTTATGTTTTATAAGACTCTTACAATTTTTATAGTATTTATTGTATTTTCACTTTTTCAGTTATTTATTTATAGATTAATAATGAAGTTTAAAGAAAAAAATAAAAATGGTACTCCTAGAATAATAAATGAAAGAAGTCTCATAAAATTTGGGATAGATTCCTTAGGAATAATTTTAGGGATGATAGGGGCTTTCATGTCACGATATGGCTTAGCTTGGGAAAATAAACTGGAATCAGAATATATATTCACATATCTAGGAATATTCTTGATTGGATACTTTTATACAAGAATGAATGATAGGAGCTGGAGTTATACAAATATATTGGATGTTTTGAACCTTATTTTTTTAAATAGTATTTCAACAATTGTTTTTCTAGTAATCATATATACAAGAATAATTGATTATCCAGTTTCTACAGTTTTAGTTTCATTGATTTTATCTATTTCATTTCAATTATTTTGTAGATACTTATTTAGATTGAAAAGGTTTTATAGAAGTAAAAATAAAGGATTGATACCAGAAGAAAGGGTTTTAGTGTATGGGGCAGGAGAAGCAGGAGCGATATTAGCTCAAGAATCGATGACAAATCCCATTTTTCCATATCATATAGTTGGATTTTTAGATGATGATCCAAAGAAAAAAGATACATATATATACAATATAAAAGTTTTAGGAAATAAGGAAAATTTAGAAGAAGTTATTAAAAAAGAAAAAGTATCAGAAGTCCTTTTAGCATTGCCATCTCTTCATAGTTCGGAGATGAGGAATATTGTGGATAGAATTAAATCAGTTGGAAATGTGGAAATAAAAACTGTTCCAACTATAGCAGAAATATTAGAAAATAGAGAATTAGCTTCTCAATTAAGAAAAGTAAAAATTGAAGATTTGTTAGGAAGAGATGAAATAGTAATAAATGATGGAAATATCAGAAATTTAATAGAGGGAAAGGTTATTTTTGTTACTGGTGGTGCAGGAAGTATAGGTTCTGAACTTTCAAGACAAATAGCCAGATATTCTCCTAAACAACTGATAAATATAGATATCAATGAAAATTCAATATATTTTCTTGAACTTGAAATGAAGAGAAGATATCCAAATCTTGAATTGATATCTGAAATATGTAATGTAAGAGAGAAAGAAAAACTTGAAATACTTTTTAAAAAATATAGACCAAATATAGTATTTCATGCAGCAGCGCATAAACATGTACCTTTAATGGAGCATAATCCAGAAGAAGCTATAAAAAATAATATATTTGGAACTAAAAATGTAGCAGAATGTGCAGATAAATACAGAGCAGAAAAAATGGTCCTTATCTCAACAGATAAAGCAGTAAATCCAACAAATATCATGGGAGCTAGTAAAAGAGCATGTGAACTTGTAATTCAGCATATGAATAAAATTTCTAAAAATACAAAATATATGGCAGTAAGATTTGGAAATGTATTAGGAAGTAATGGATCAGTTATACCAATATTTAGAAAATTATTAGAGGAAGGTAAAAATCTTACGCTAACTCATAAAGATATAACAAGATATTTTATGACAATACCAGAAGCAGCACAGTTAGTAATAGAAGCAGGCTCATTGGGAAATGGAGGAGAGATATTTATTCTTGACATGGGAAAACCAGTGAAAATTTATGATCTTGCCCAGACAATGATAAAACTTTCAAATTCAGATGTAGAAATAGATGTAGTAGGACTTAGACCAGGAGAAAAACTCTTTGAAGAACTTCTTTATGATGTTAATTCTGCAATTAAGACAGAAAATAAGAAAATCTTTATAACAAAAATAGAAGATGGGGAAGTGGATATAACACAGTTTTTTGAAAGCTTATGGAGAGCAGGACAGCATGCAGATGTAGATGAAATTAAAAATATAATGAAGAAATTAGTTGTTTCATACAAAGAAATTACATATTTGTAAAAGGGAGGAGATTTTATGGAAAAAAGTATTATAGGGTTATCAGTTCCAAATTTAACTGTAGAACCAATATTGAGTAATTTGAAAGAATGTTTGGAAAGTGGTTGGGTTTCTACTGGGGGAAGATTTATCAGTGAATTTGAAGGAAAGATAGCAAAATATGTCAAAATGAAAGAAGCAGTAGGAATACAGAGTGGAACAGCAGGACTTCATACAGCATTGAGAGTTTTAGGAGTAGAAAGTGATCAAGAGGTAATAGCTCCAACTCTTACTTTTATTGCAGCAGTGAATCCAATTACATATTTGGGAGCTAAACCAGTTTTTATTGATTGTGATGATACTTTATGTATGGATCCAGTAAAATTAGAAAAATTTTGCAAAGAGGAATGTGAAATAAAAAATGAGAAACTTTATAATAAAAAAACTGGAAAAAATATAAAAGTAATTTTAGTTGTTCATGTATTTGGAAATATGGCAGACATGGAAAAAATAATGGATATTGCTGCAAAATATAAATTAAAAGTACTGGAAGATGCAACAGAAGCATTAGGGACTTATTATACTTCTGGAAGATATGAAGGAAAATTTGCAGGAACAATTGGAGAAATAGGTGTTTATTCTTTTAATGCTAATAAGATAATTACTACTGGAGGAGGAGGAATGGTTGTTTCAAACAATCAAGATCTTTTAGATAAAGTAAGATTTTTATCTGTTCAAGCAAAGACAGATCCATTGTATTTTATTCATGATGAAATAGGATACAACTATAGAATGCTTAATTTACAAGCAGCTTTAGGAACAGAACAAATAGATAAATTAGAAGATTTTATAAGAACTAAAATAACCAATTTTGAATTATATAAAAAATCTGTGTCAGAAATAGAAGGACTTGATTTATTGCCTTTTAATCAAGGAATAAGGGCTAATCATTGGTTTTATTCTCTAGTAGTAGATAAAGAAAAATATGGATTAAATAAAGATGAATTATTAATAAAACTTAATGAAGTTGGGATTCAATCAAGACCTATATGGGGACTAATTCATCAACAGAAACCATTTATAAAAAATGAGGCATATATGATGGAAAAGTCAGTTTACTATATAGATAAAGTACTTAATATTCCATGTAGTACAAATTTAGCAACAGAAGATGTAAAAATAGTTATAAATAGGCTTAAGGAGTTTGGAAAATAAATGTATAGAAAATTTTTTAAAAGATTATTAGATTTATTTTGCTCAATAGGTTTCATACTTTGTTTTTGGTGGTTATACATTATTCTTGGAATAATGATAAAAATTAAACTAGGCTCACCTGTGCTTTTTAAACAAAAGAGACCTGGAAAAAATGGGGAAATATTTACTATGTATAAATTTAGAAGTATGATAAATCAAAAAAATAATGGAGAAAAACTTCTTTCAGATGAAGATAGACTTCCTAAATTTGGAAAATTATTAAGAAGTACAAGTCTTGATGAAATACCTGAATTCTTTAATGTGCTAAAAGGAGATATGAGCTTAATAGGGCCAAGACCTCTTTTAGTGGAATATTTAACAAGGTATACAAAAGAACAAAATAGAAGACATGAAGTAAGACCTGGAATAACAGGATGGGCGCAGGTTAATGGTAGAAATGCTATTTCATGGGATGAAAAATTTAAATTAGATATAGAATATGTTGATAAATATGGATTTATATTAGATATAAAAATAATATTTCTTACTTTAAAAAAGATTTTTATAAGAGAAGGAATAACACAAAAAGGTAGTGCAACTATGGAGGAATTCTTAGGAAGTGAATAAAAAATGAAAGATATAGTTATTATAGGAGCAGGGGGATTTGCAAGAGAGATTGCGTGGCTTATAGAAGAAATAAATAAAAAAAAATTACAATGGAATCTTTTAGGTTTTATAGATGATAATTATAAAAATATTGAAAAAAATCTGAATGGGTATAGAGTAATTGGAGATGTTGATTGCCTGAAAAATATGAAAAAGGATATTTATTCAATTATAGCGATTGGAAATGGAAAAACAAGAAAAAAAATAATTGAAAAATTAAAAGACAGAAAATTTGGAGTATTAGTTCATCCAAATGTAAGTATTTCTAAATCTGTATCTATTGAGGAAGGAAGTATAATTTGTTCAGGAAACATTTTGACTGTAAATATAAATATTGGGAAACATGTGATTGTAAATTTAGATTGTACTATAGGTCATGATGCTAAAATTGAAAATTTTTCAACACTCCTTCCAGGAGTAAATCTTTCTGGAGAAACGATTATTGGAGAGTGTAGTACTTTAGGAACAGGAAGTGCTATTATTCAAGGAATAAAAATAGGTAAAAATGTTATGATAGGGGCTGGAGCAGTAGTAATTAGAGATATTGTAGATAATAGTACAGCAGTAGGTAATCCAGCTAGGGCAATAAAATAGAATTTTAGGAGCTTTAATGAAAATATTATTCTTATTATTAAATTATAAAAAAAATGATGATAATTTATACAAGGAGTTAGTGGAAGAGTTTAAGAATCAAGGTCAAGAAGTTTATGTAGCAACAATTTTAGAAAAAAAATATAAGAAGAATACGATTTTAGAAGTAGAAAATGGTATAAACATTTTAAGAATAAAAACTGGAAACCTTTTTGAAGTAGGAATAATAGAGAAAGGATTAACTACTTTAACCTTAGGGAATACTTTTAAAAGGAATATAAAAAATTATTATGGAGATATTAAATTTGATATAGTAATTCATCATACTCCGCCAATAACATTTACTTCTGTTATTGAATGGTTGAAGAAAAAGTATGGGACAAGTTCTTATCTTATTTTAAGAGATATTTTTCCTCAAAATGCTAAAGATTTAGGAATAATAAAAAATAAGTTTCTTTTTAATTTTTTTAGAAATAAAGAAAAAAAATTGTATGAAGTTTCTGATTATATAGGATGTATGTCAAATGGAAATATTGAATTTTTAAAAAGAAATAATAAAGAAATAGGAATAAAAAAACTTCATATTTTAAGAAATTGGGGAAAATTAAAAGAAAAACCTAAAGTTGATTTTTTAGATATGAGAAAAAAATATAATTATAAAGATAAAGATTTTTTAATTGTATTTGGAGGAAATATGGGTGTTCCTCAGGGATTAAATTTTTTACTGGAAGTAGCAGAAAAATGTAAAAACTCTAAAGATATTAAATTTTTACTCATAGGAAAAGGAACAGAAAAGAAAAAATTAGAAAATATAGTTATAGATAAAAAATTGGAAAATGTGAAGTTTATAGATTTTATTCCAAGAGAAGAATATGAAAAACTGATATCAGTTTGCGATGTTGGAATAGTAAGCCTTCATTCTTGTTTTACAATTCCAAATATTCCTTCCAAAACAATAGATTATTTTAAGCTGGGGATTCCAATAATTTCATTTACTGATAAAAATACAGATTATCCTCTTATTTTAGAAGATGAAGCTAAAGCAGGTATAGCAAATATATATGGAGATATGGAAAATGTAATTAAATCAATAAATATTTTAAAAAAAGAAAAAGAATTAAAAAAGCAATTAGGAAATAATGGAAGAAAATATTATGAGGAATATTTAGGAGTAGATAAGGCATATAAAACAATAATGGATACAATAAAAAAAGATTAAGGAGATAGGTTTTATGTTTAAAGATAAGGTTCTATTAATAACAGGAGGAACAGGATCATTTGGAAATGCTGTACTCAGAAGATTTTTAAAAACTGATATTGGAGAAATAAGAATTTTTTCAAGAGATGAAAAAAAACAGGATGATATGAGAAAAATATATAGTAATCCTAAATTAAAATTCTATATAGGAGATGTAAGAGACTATAACTCAGTAATGGATGTAATGAGAGGAGTAGACTTTGTATTCCATGCAGCAGCTCTTAAACAGGTACCATCATGTGAATTTTATCCAGTACAGGCTGTTTATACTAATATATTAGGAACAGAAAATGTTTTGAATGCAGCAATAGCATCAAAAGTAAAAAAAGTAGTATGTTTAAGTACAGATAAAGCAGCTTATCCAATAAATGCAATGGGAATGTCAAAAGCCCTTATGGAGAAAGTGATAGTAGCAAAGGGAAGAAATTTAAAAGATGATGAAACAACAATATGCCTTACAAGATATGGAAATGTAATGGCATCACGTGGTTCAGTAATTCCTTTATTTATAGATCAGGTAAGACATGGGAAACCAATAACAATAACAGATCCAAATATGACAAGATTTATGATGAGTTTAGATCAGGCAGTAGATTTAGTATTGTTTGCATTTGAAAATGGAAAGAATGGAGATCTATTTATCCAAAAATCACCAGCAGCAACTATTGAGGTTCTTGCTCATGCAGTAAAAGATATATTAAAGAAACCTGAACATGAAGTAAGAATAATAGGAACAAGGCATGGAGAAAAACTTTATGAAGTTCTGATGACTAAAGAGGAAAAAGTAAGAGCAATAGATATGGGAGAATACTTTAGAGTTCCAGCAGATGGAAGGGATCTTAATTATTCGAAATATTTTGAAGATGGGCAGGAAGTAATAACAGAGTCAGATGAATATAATTCTCATAATACATATAGATTAAATGAAGAAGAATTAAAGAAAATGATTCTAGATTTATATGAGATACAAGATGAATTAAAAGAATTTGGGGTGAAATAGTAATGGAAGTTCTTGTAACAGGAGCAAAAGGCTTTATAGGGAAAAATCTTGTAGAAAGATTGTCTAGAATAGAAGGAATTGCTATTCATCAATTTGATAAAGAAAATACTATAGATGAAATTGAAGAGTATATAGAAAAAATAGATTTTATCTTTCACCTTGCAGGAATAAACAGGCCAGAGAATCCAGAAGAGTTTTATAAAGGAAATAGAGATACTATAAAAGAGCTGACAGATGTAATAGAAAAGAGAGGATTAAAAATACCAATTCTAGTAACTTCATCAATTCAGGCAGAAAGAGATAATGATTATGGAAAAAGTAAGTTAGAAGGAGAAATTTTTCTAAGAGAATATGGAAAAAGAAATCATGCGCAAATATACATTTACAGACTTCCAAATGTCTTTGGAAAATGGTGCAGACCAAATTACAATTCTGTAATTGCTACTTGGTGTCATAATATAGCAAATAATATAGATATCACTATATCAGATAGAAATGTAAAATTAGATTTTGTATATGTGGATGATGTTGTAAATACTTTTGTTTCTTACTTGCAAGAGGAGAAAGAGATTAAAGAATGGTATGAGATCCCAACAGTATATACTAAAACTCTTGGAGAAATTTCAGATCTTATCTATTCATTTAAAGATAATAGAAAGACTCTTGTAATAGAAAAAGTGGGAAAAGGATTTGAAAGAGCATTATATTCAACTTATTTATCATATCTTTCAGAAGATAACTTTTCATATGAACTTATAGAACATAAAGATAATAGAGGATCTTTTGTTGAAGTATTAAGAACAATAGATAGTGGACAATTTTCAATTTCTACTTCAAAACCTGGAATAACAAGAGGGAATCATTATCATAATACAAAAAATGAAAAATTTTTAGTGATAAAAGGAGAAGCAGTTATAAGATTTAGAAATATATACAGCGATAAAGTGATTGAATATCCTGTATCTGATAAAAAATTAGAAGTGGTGGATATACCAGTTGGATATACACATAATATAACAAATACAGGTACTGAAGAAATGATACTTGTAATATGGGCAAATGAATTATTTGATAAAGAGAATCCAGATACATACTACTTAGAGGTGTAATGAATGAAAAAAATAAAAGTAATGACAATAGTAGGAACAAGACCAGAGATAATAAGACTTTCAGAGGTTATAAAAGCATGTGATAAATACTTTGAACATATATTGGTTCACACAGGGCAGAATTGGGATTATACATTAAATCAAGTATTTTTTGAAGAATTAAATCTAAGAGAACCAGATTATTATCTGAATTCTGTAGGAAAACATTTAGGAGAAACAATAGGAAATATAATAGCTAAATCATACGAAGTTTTAGAAAAAGAAATGCCAAATGCACTTCTTATACTTGGAGATACAAATTCATGTCTTGCAGCAATAGCAGCCAAAAGATTGAAAATACCAGTATTTCATATGGAAGCAGGAAATAGATGTTTTGATCAAAATGTTCCAGAAGAAATAAATAGAAAAATAGTAGATCATATAAGTGATATAAATCTGCCTTATACAGAGCATAGTAGAAGATATCTTTTGTCAGAAGGCTTTAGAAAAGAACATATATATGTAACTGGGTCTCCTATGCATGAAGTTTTAATAAAAAATATGGATAAAATAGATCAAAGCAAACCTTTGGAAAAATTAGGAATAGAAAAAGGAAAATATATTCTTGTAAGCGCTCATAGAGAGGAGAATATAGATATAGAAGAAAATTTCTTTAAACTTATGAATGGGATAAATATGATAGCAGAACATTACAATATTCCAGTAGTATATTCAACACATCCAAGAAGCATGAAAAAAATAGAGGAAAGAAATTTTAAATTTCATCCTTTGGTAAAAAATTTAAAACCATTTGGATTCTTTGAATATAATAAACTGCAAAAGAATGCATATGCAGTGATATCAGATTCAGGAACATTATCAGAAGAATCATCAATGTTGAATTTTCCTGGAATATTAATAAGAACAAGTACAGAAAGACCAGAAGTATTGGATAAAGGAAATATGGTAATAGGTGGAATAGAAGGAGAAGAAATAATACAGGCAATAGATATGGTAAGAACATATTTTGAAGAAAATAACAAATATGAATTGCCAGTGGATTATAGAGATATAAATGTAGCAGATAAAGTAGTGAGAATAATATTAAGTTATTATAAGATAATAGATAAAGTTATATGGGGAAAATAGTTATGAATAAGTCAGTTTTGTTCTTAACAACAAAGTATTCTAAGGATGAAAATAATTTATGGCTAACTAATGAGTTAGCATTGGAATTTTTAAATAATAATTTTGATGTTCATGTTCTTGCACTATCTTGGGAAAAAAATGATCCTAAAAGTAGTTTTGGAATTGAAAATGGAATAAGTGTGTTGAGGATAAAGTTGCCAAATTTTATTTATAAGCTAGGAAGTATAGCTAAAATATTATTTTTTCAATTTTATATCATATATAGTTATATTTGTTATATGAAAAAAATAAAAATAAATTATGTTATTTCCAGTACACCAGCTTTTATTTTTTTTCTTTTTCCATTTTTTTTGAAGAAAATATTTAAAACTATAAATTACATGATTCTTTGGGATTTTTATCCATATTGTTTAGAAAGTACTAAAATTTTAAAAAATAGTGCAGTAAAGAATTTGCTTAAATATTTAGAAAAAATAAGTTTTTATAGTTATGATGTTTTTGGTTGTATGTCAAATGGCAACATAGAATTCTTTAAAGATAAATATCCAGCTTTATCTAAAAAAAGAAAAATAGAGATACTGCCTATTTGGGCCAGAGACAAAGAAATAAGTTTTTTAACAGAAAAAGAAAAAAAGGAATTTAGAAAAAAATATGATTTTAATATAGACGATTTTATTTTAATTTATGGAGGAGCTTTTTCAGTTATTCAAGAGTTAGATAAGATAGTTATATTGGCAGAAAAATTGGTATTTGAAAAAAATATCAAGATATTAATGATTGGAAAAGGTAATGAAAAAGAGCGAATAAAGAAAGATATAAGTACAAAAAAATTAAAAAATATTCAAATATATGACTTTGTTCCTAGGGAAGACTATGAAAAATTAGTAAGTATTTGTGATATGGGAATAGTATGTTTAGATTCAAAAATGAAAGTTCCAAGTTTTCCTTCAAAAACATTAGATTATTTTAAATTAAAAATTCCAATCTTAGCAATGGTTGATGAAATAACAGATTATTTAAAAATATTAAAAAAAGAAAATATGGGAATTGGAATGAATGGTTTTTCACAAAAAAAGTTAGAGATACTAGTAGAGGAATTACTTGGAATAGTAAAAAACAAAGAAATAAAAAAGCAAATGGGAGAAAATGGAAATAAATATTATAAAAAAAATTTAAATGTGAAAAATAGTTTTGAAATTATTTCTAAGCATTTTTAGGAGAAGAAATGAGATTGGATGTTTTGATTGTGGGAATAATGTTTATTTCTTTAAATTTATTAATTTTAAATAAAATTATAAAAAGAAGAACTAGAAATGATTTGACATTTATTTTTAGTTCATGGTGGGTAATGTGGTTATTGATTTCATTTGTTAATATAGGCAAATTTTATCCAATAACCATGAATACATATATTTATATATTAACTGGAATTTTATTTGTCAATATGCCCTTTATTTTTTTAAAAAAAAATAAATTAAGTATAAAGAAATATGGAAAAATGAAAAAACTTAAATATTTTTATTTTAATGAAATAATTTTTTTCATAATTAATCTCTATTATATAGCTAAATTATTTAATTTAATAGATATTTTAAATGATTATAGAATTGTAAGAACTGTATTTTTTGGAATAGAAGATAATGGCATTAAACTTTTTTCTAATGCATTATATGTATATATATATAACTTTTTTAAAAGTTTAAGTATAGTAAGTTTTTTAATTTCTTTGTCTTTAGTTTTTAAAAGAAAGAAATATATATTATTTTTAAGTTCTATTATAAATTTAACATTGTTTTGTTTTCTTAGTGCAGGAAGAGATTTTATAACATATATTTTAATATTTTTAATATTTTCTTTTAAAACAGGGGTGATAAAAAAAAGCTTTAAATATATAGCTGTTTTATTAGTTCCTGTTCTAATAACTACTTTTTTAAGAGAAGGAAATTTAAAAAAATTAGGAATGATAATAGTAACTTATTTTAGTGGAAGTATAGCATATTTTAATGAAGTGATGAAACAATATGGTGGAAAATTCTATTATGGAGAACTATTTTTTTCTTTTTTAATTTCTCCATTAAAGTATGTATTAATTGTTTTAAAAGTTAGTAATAATAAAGGAGCTATGATAGAGGTTGGAGAAAAATTGATGCATTTTATTCAAATATCTTCTGAAAATACTTATTCTCAAGTTTATAATGCATTAGCTACAATGTTTTATTGGTTTTATGCTGATTTAGGTTATTTAGGAATAATTTTATTTAGTAGCTTAATAGGTTATATTGGATTATATATTCAAAGAAGAGTTCAAAAAAATTATATAGAACATATGGCTTTAGCAGCTTATTTTGAATATTTAATGATTATGTCAATATTTAGTAATAAATTTATGGATATTTTTTCAGTTTTTCCACTGATGGTATATCTTTTTTTATTAAAAAAAGAGAGGGTTAATAAAAGGTGAATATATTAAAAAAAATTGTTGAATATTTAAGAAAGATTATAATATTTTCATTAATAGATATATTTTTATTGAAAAATAAAAGAACAATAGAAAAGGATATTCTGATTATAAGAATAGATGGAATAGGGGATTTTTTTATATGGTTAAATACTTTAAGAAGCTATAAAAAAATATATATAAATAGGAAATTTACTATAATTTGTTCAGAACAAGTAAAGGATATAGCAGAAAAAATTGATTTTTTTGAAGAAATTATTTCTATAAATAGAAATAAATTTTATACAAATTTTATTTACAGATATAAAATATTAAAAAAATTATCTAGAATAAAATTTGATTTAATTTTATCACCTACATATTCAAGAGAATTTTTTTGTTTAGATTGGTTAGTTCATTTTATAAAGGCAAAAGAGAAAATTGGTTTTGTTGGAGATAATGTTAATATAAAAAAAGTATTACATAATTTTAGTAATAAATGGTATACCCATTTAATTTCAACTAGTAATAAAAATTTAACTGAATTAGAAAGAAATTATGAATTTTTAGAAAGTATTTCCTTAACAAAAATAGGAATAGAATTAAATAGTATTTTAAATATAGATAAAAAAGAAAGAATAAAAGGCAAGTATTGTATATTTTTTTTAGGATCAAGTGAAGTTAAAAAAAATTGGGATGTAGAAAACTATGCTGAAATAGCCAAATATATTCCAGAAGATTATAAAATAGTTCTTTCTGGTGGAAAAAGTGAGATTGAATTAGGTGATAAATTTTTGAAAATTTATAAAAATAATCATAGAATTATAAATTTAATAGGGGAAACTAATTTATTGGAAACATTTTTTTTAATAAAATATTCAAAATTTATATTAGGTAATGATACAGCATGCATTCACATGGCTGTAGCAGCCCAAACAAAATCTATCTGTATTTTGGGTGGAGGACAATATGGAAGATTTCTACCTTATAATGAAAATTTATTGAAAAATAAAAATTTTCTTCCCAGAATTATTAATTATAAATTAGATTGTTATAATTGTAATTGGAATTGTAAATATAGATTGGATAATTGGCCATGTATTTCAAGAATAAATGTAGAAATGGTACGAAAAAAAGTAAATGAGTTGTTAAAGGAGGAGTTATGTTAGCCCCCGTTTTGGTATCTGTATATAATAGGAGGAAATCTTTTTTAGAATGTATAGAATATTTAAAAAGAAATAGTTTAGCATCAAAAACTATTTTGTATGTTGTTTCTGATGCTGCTTATCGCAAAGAAGATAAAGAAATAATTGAGTTAATAAGAAAAGATATAGAAAAGATAAAAGGATTTCAAAAAGTAGTAGCATTAAATAGAGAAGAAAATTTAGGAGCATATGTTTCTATTAATTCAGCAATAGAAGAAATTATTAATCAGCATGGAAAAATTATTTTTCTTGAAGATGATATTAGAGTGTCTCCCTTTTTTTTAAAATATATGAATAATTCATTAGAAAAATATGAGAATGACAAAAAAATATTTTCAATATCAGGATATAATTTTCCACTTAATGATATAGAAGAGGAATTAAAAGAAGATATTTTTTTATGGGAAAGATACTGTCCTTGGGGAGTGGGAACGTGGAAAAATAGATGGGAAAAGATAGATTGGGATTTAAAAAAATATAAAGAAATTTTTAGTGATAAAGAAAATGTAAAAAAGTTTAATAAAATTGAACCTAATTGTATAACAATGCTTGAAAAGGATAGGGAAGGTGTGGTAAAAGCCACTGATGCAAGAGTATGTTTTCATACTTTTATTAATAATATGTATACAATATATCCTAGAAAAACTTTAACTGTAAATAGAGGACATGATGGAAGTGGGGAACACTGTGGTGTAGATAAAAAATATTTTTTACAACAATTAGATGAAGATTTTGACCCTGTACTTACAAATGATTTAAAAGAAAATAAAGAAGTTTATAGAAAAATGTATGAGTTTCATTATTCATTTTTAAGACAAATTATAAAGCCTATATTAAAAAAGTTGAAATTATTTGATTTAATAAATAATTTTAGATATTTTGTTATGAGGAAAATTAAATGAAAAGTTTAAGTGAAAATGTTTTTTATAATGGACTGCTTATGTTCTTTAACATCACTTATCCTTTGTTGACAGCAAGTTATATTTCTAGAATATTAGGGGCAAAAAATTTAGGATTAATTAATTATTCTCAATCAATTATTAATTTTTTATTGGTTATAGCAATGGTAGGGATTCCAACATATGGGATAAGAGAAATAGCAAATGTAAGAGATAATGAAATTGAAAAACAAAAAGTTTTTTCAGAACTTTTTATTATAAAAACTATTTTTTCTATAATAACTTTTCTTTTATATTTGTGTTTATTATATTTTTATAGTGAATTTCAAAAAAATTTTTTAATATTTTTCATTATGGGATTTAATTTATTAATGAATATATTTAATATAGATTGGTTTTTTAGTGGAATAGAAGATTATAAAATCCTTTCTTTAAGAAATGTTTTTATTAAGATAATTACTTTTATTGGAATTATTTTTTTAGTAAAAAAAGCTGATGATTATTATATTTATATTATTTTTCTTGTTTTAGGTCAAGGATTAGGAAATATTTGGAGTTTTTTTTATTCAAAAAAGTTTATAAGATTAAAAGTTAAAAAACTAGATTATAAAAGACATTATAAAGCTTTAGTAATATTTTTCTTTTCAGCATTTGTTGTGAGTATTTATTCAATTTTAAATGGTATTTTATTAGGTATATTTAGTACTCCTGATAAAGTGGCGTTTTTTAATCGTGCAAGACAACTTCAAATGATAGGTGTTACTATTACTGGAGTAATAGCAACAGTATTAATCCCAAGAATTTCTTATTATTATAGTAATGATAAAGAAAAATATTTTAGCTTATTAAATAAATCATTAAATTTTAGCTATATTCTTTCAATTCCTTTAATGATTGGATTTATTTTTTTATCCAAAGAAATAAATTTATTTTTAGGAGGAAAAGAATTTCTGCCAGCAAGATTTTCTTTAATGATTTTAAGTCCTTTAGTTTTGATAGTAACTTTAGGAACTTGGGGATATTTACAAATAATTGTTCCTGCTGGAATGGAAAAGTTTGGAACAATTATTCAAATAATAATGGCAACAATAAGTATTATTTTAAATTTAATATTAATACCAAAATTTCATGATATAGGAGCTTCACTTGCAGTCCTTATATCAGAAACAATTGGTCCAATTTTATCATTTTATGTACTAAAGAAAAGAATAAAAATAAAATTATTAACTAATTCATTGTATAAATATATAATTTCTGGTATTATTATGGCTTTTTTTATAGAAATAATAAAAAGATATTTTAATAATAATCAAGCACTTATATTAAGTGCTTTAGGTGGAGGAATTATATATTTTGTTATTTTGATTCTTTTAAAAGAAGAGATAATCTTATATATATTAAATAAAATTTTCACTAAATTAAGGAGGAAAGATTCTAATGGAAAAGCTGAATAAAAAAATAATGGTAACAAAATCTTTTTTACCACCATATGAGGAGTATTGCGAAGAAATAAAAGAAATTTGGAATACTTATTGGCTTACTAATATGGGAATAAAACATGAAACATTGAAAGAGAAGATGAAACAATACTTAGATGTTGATAATATAACTTTATGCAGCAATGGTCATTTAGCGTTAGAAATGGCAATAAGAGCTTTAAAACTTACTGGAGAAGTAATAACAACTCCATATACATTTGCTTCAACTACTCATGCTATAACTAGATGTGGTCTTACTCCTGTTTTTTGTGATATTGAAATGGAAAATTTTACAATAGATACATCTAAAATAGAAGAGCTTATTACAGAAAAAACAAGTGCTATAATTCCAGTACATGTCTATGGAAATCCATGTAATGTTGAAGAAATAGAAAGAATAGCTAAAAAGCATAATTTAAAAGTAATCTATGATGCTGCTCATACATTTGGAGTAGAAATAAATGGAAAAGGAATAGGGAACTATGGGGATGTATCAATGTTCAGTCTTCATGCCACTAAAGTTTACAGTACTGTTGAAGGTGGGGCTTTAACATACAGCAATAAAGACTATTCAAAACTTTTTAGATTAGAAAAGAATTTTGGAATAACAGGCCCTGAAGAAGTTATTCAAAATGGTGGGAATGCTAAAATGAATGAATTTCAGGCAGCCATGGGACTTGTAAATTTAAAATATGTTGATGTTGAAATTTTGAAAAGAAAGAAATTAGTAGAAAGATATAGAGAACTTTTAAAAGATATAGAGGGGATAAGATATTTAGAGGATATAAAAGGAATAAGACATAATTATGCTTATTTTCCAATAATAATTGATGAAAAAGTTTATGAAATAAATAGAGATGAAGTATTTGAAAAACTAAAAGATTATAATATTTTTGCTAGAAAATATTTCTATCCTTTAATAAATAACTTTGAATGTTATAAAGAAAAATATAAAGATATAGTGTTGCCAAATGCTGAATATGTTTCAGATAGAGTAATGACCCTTCCAATGTATGGAGATTTAACTTTAGAAGAAGTTGATTATATTTGTAAAACTTTAAAATTAATTGGAGGGTAATATGAGTTTTTATACAAAAGAAAAATTAAAAGAGATAGGATTTAAATCAATAGGAGAAAATGTACTAATAAGTGATAAATGTAGTATATATTCCCCTGAAAAGATTTCAATTGGAAATAATGTGAGGATTGATGATTTTTGTATTTTAAGTGGGAATATAAAAATAGGAAATTATGTTCATATAGCAGCATATGGAGCTTATTATGGTGCTGGGGAAATAGAAATACATGATTTTTCAGGAACTTCTTCTCGAGTAACAATTTATAGTCAAAATGAGTCATATAATGGTGAAACAATGACAAATCCTACAATTCCAGAAAAATATAAAAAAATTAGTTATGGAAAAGTAATTATAAAAAAACATAGTATCATAGGTGCAAATTCAATTATTCTTCCAGGAGTGATAATAGGAGAAGGAACAGCAGTAGGGGCTATGAGCTTGATTAAAAATTCGACTGAGAAATGGTCAATTTATACAGGGATTCCTGCCCAAAAATTAAAAGATAGAAAAAAAGACTTGTTAGAATTAGAAAAGCAATTTTTAAAGGAGTCAATAGAATGAAAGGAATAATATTAGCAGGAGGGAGTGGAACAAGACTTCATCCTCTAACTAGAAGTGTATCAAAACAAATATTACCAATTTATGATAAGCCAATGATATATTATCCTCTATCAGTATTAATGTTGGCTGGAATAAAAGATATACTAATAATTTCAACTCCAAGAGATTTAGCCTGTTTTAAGGAGTTACTGGAAGATGGGAAAAAAATTGGATTAAATATAGAATACAGTATTCAGGAGCAACCAAATGGATTAGCAGAAGCCTTTATTATAGGAGAAGAATTCATAGGGGAGAGTAATGTAGCATTAATATTAGGAGATAATTTATTTTTTGGACAAGCTTTTTCACCTGTAATTAAAAAATCAGCAAAAATAAAGACAGGAGCAGAAATTTTTGGATATTTTGTAAAAAATCCAAAAGAATATGGAGTAGTAGAATTTGATGATAATAGAAATGTCTTATCTTTAGAAGAAAAGCCAGAAAAGCCAAAGTCTAAATATGCAGTACCAGGACTTTATTTTTATGATAATACAGTAGTAGAGAAAGCTAAAGGGTTAAAACCAGGTAAAAGAGGAGAATTAGAAATAACTGATTTAAATAAATTATATTTAGCTGAAGGAAGCTTAAAGGTTAATCTTTTAGGAAGAGGTTTTGCATGGTTAGATACAGGAACGCATAAAAATTTATTACAGGCAGCTAATTTTATAGAAACTATTCAAGACAGACAGGGAAGTTATGTAGCTTGTATAGAAGAAATAGCATATAAAAATGGCTGGATAACTAAAGAGGAATTAATAAGACTGGCAGAACCATTGTTGAAAACAGAATATGGAAAATATCTGATGGAAATAAGTGAGGAGATATAGATGAAGACATATCTTGTAACAGGAGCAGCAGGATTCATAGGAACAAATTTTGTGAAATATATGCTTGAGAAATATGGAGAGAATATAAAGATAG
>NZ_JAWDXO010000039.1 GCF_032477075.1 Fusobacterium sp.
TAGTTCCTCCATCTATATGTGTAAGTCCTCCATATATCATCCACTTATTTGTTTCAGGTCTGAAAATATTTTCTGTAACTATATCTCTAAACATTCCCATTGACTTTCTTGAAAGTTCACTTGAATATGAATATGGATTTCCTGCATAGATATCATTTAAATATCCTAAGAATAATGACAATTTTTCATTATTATCTACATTAAAATTTTCCAATCCATCTACTGAAAGTATTCCATGATATATTTTATTGAGATGCTCATATTTAAGTATTTCAGGAATATTCCATCTGACAGCAACTTTTACTTCATTTGCATTTAGCTTTTCAAGAGTATGAAATTTTGAAGTAGTATCAAAAGTTATATCTTCCTTAGATGCTACTTCATTTCCTGTTACTAAACTGCTGTCTAACTTAGTACCTCCAAAACTTATTATGCTGTCATTTCCTGCTCCATTAAGTGCAAGTAATAGTTTTCCTCCATCAGTTGAAGATACTACTCCATTATTTCCATAGAGTGCATGACCTACAATCTTGTTGTCTGTCTTATTAGCTGAATCTATTCTTAAAGTAAGTACTCCACCTGCTCCTAATGTTATATTTTCTGCATCTGTAACTTTTAAACCTGTAGAATTTCCATTGCTGTCAACAGTTGTTTCAAATAGGGTTACATTTGTATTTATATTCATGTTTTCAAAGTCAGAAATATTATGAAGAATATTTATTTCATCATTATCTGAGGTTCTTGTTACTGGTGAATTAAAATTAAGAGTATCATCTCCATCGCCCCCATCAAGAGTTCCATTGATTATACTTCCTGTTTCTATTGTAAGGTTATCATCATTATTTCCCATATTTATATTTCCATTGATTATTGTTCCCTTTCTTACTGTAAGAATGTCATTTTTAGCTCCCATATTTATATTTCCATTGATTATGGTATTTTGAGTTCCAGTATTATTATCTGTATAAATAACAGTTCCTGATTGAAGTATCAATGTATTTCCATTACCACTTTCTGTTACTGTATTATCTATTTCACCATTTACTATTGTTCCTGACAGTGTAAGATCTCCTCCAGCTGCAGCAAATTCTACTGCTGTTCCATAGGCATTTATTACAGAACCATTTATTTCATTATCTGTTCCTGAAACTATTAATGTTTTATCTTTTCCATTTAATATTGAATTATCATAATTTTCTCCTGCTGTTGTGAATGTAAAACTTTTTGTTGATATTCCTCCAGCTTCTATGACAGCATTTTTTATAGTCATTGTTCTTTTTATTTCATTTCCATTTTCATCAATACCCATTGTTATTGGATCAGTAAGATTTTGTGTGGAATCTATACTTACTTTTCCATCTTCAATATATATTCCATAATTTGTTGATGTTACATCACTATCACTTATAGCTGACTCTCCTTTTGTTGCAAGTACTCCATAGTTATTTACCAAAGTTGTAGTTCTACTATCATTTTTTACAGCATTAGTAGTTCCAAATATAATCCCTAAATTATTTATATCTCCCTTTATTATTGAATTATTACCTAAACATATTCCATAACCATAACCACCACCAGTTCCAGTTATACTTCCACTATTGCTTATACATCTCTCTATTATTGACTTATCTAAATATATGCCAGCACCACCACTTATTATACTTCCACTATTGTTTATATCTCTTTTTATTACTGAATTCCTCCATAAAACTATTCCATAATCAGTATCACTACCAGTTCCAGTTATACTTCCACTATTGCTTATATCTCTCCAAATATATTCCATAACTAGAACCACTACCAGTACCTGTCATATTTCCATTATTTATTAAATTTAATTTTCCAAGATTTCCTTCTAATCTTAATCCATAACCTCTTGAGGCAGAAAGATTATTTGTTCCAGATAAGGTTATATTATTTATATAAGTTTTAGTACTTACATTCCAAGTGTTTTCAATATATGGATTGCTTTCGCCGAATTTACTGCTGTCAATACTAAATTTTATTCCATTCCCATCATTTTTTATATACAAATAATTATTATCAGCCCCCATCACTGATATACATGACAACAAAAATCCCACTACTGCTCCTATTGTTATGTTTAAACTTCTTTTTTTGTTCCCTCTTTTTACTGTTTTCATAAGCTGTTCTATCATATTTCCCTCCCCATTGATATTTAAGGCTTTTTATTTGCTGTGATTTTTAGAAGCAATAATACTCTTAAATACTGTAAAAATAGCAACTGTTCTCTTATATGGATAAAGGCGAACATCTATAGGAATAAAGAGCTCTATTTTTAAGGAGTCATTTTTTAGGATGGCTTTTTTACAGAATATTTTATCTTTATTTTTTTAATTTTATAGAGTATAATCAATTAAATTGAAGTTCGCCTTTATCCATAAAAAAGAACCTTTATGATTCTAAGTCCCTTAGTGAACTATTCAGATACTTTTTGATGCTCTGAACTTTACTGTTTTCTTTGGATAGATTTTCATAGGTTCTCTAGTTACTGAATTATTTCTTTTCTTATGAACTGTACATTTTTTTATATCATAAAGTATTCTATTATACAAAATCCTAGATATATAACTGGATTTTCATTTTTTCAATCTTCTTCAATACTATTGCTGTATCAGCATTGAATTTTATTCTTATATTATTTTGTAACTGCAAGTAATTTTCACTACCTATTACTGTTGTAGTAGAAACAACAATTGAAATACTAAAAGATTATATAGACTTTTACAACAATGAAAAAATTCAAATATAAGTGATATAGATATATAATAACTCTGTCATCATACATTAAAAAAATGTTATGATGATTTTTTTATTTGTAAAAAAATATTTTTCGTAACTATATTTATTTGTATTTTCTATTTTTTAATCTTATAGATTATAATTGTTTTTAAAATTTTTATTTACAAAATATTTTAAACACTTTAATTTAGTTTTTATGATTTTTTGCTCTTGACAATAAAAAAAATAAATATTAATATAACCTCAGGTATGAAAAATTTTTTTATTGAAATAAAGTATTATTTTAATAAGGAAATGTAGTTTTAAAGTGTGAAATTCAGGAGGAAAGAATGACAAAAAATTTAATGCTATTTGATAAAAGACTGAAATCTCATCATGATAGCAATAGTTTGATTAGCAAATATGTTTCTGGAAAGAAAGCGGATAAAGAAATTTTTGAAGCTATGCTGAGAGAGGTTCCAGACAAAAGAAGAAAGGCAATTTATGTACATACACCATATTGTGATAAAATATGTTCATTTTGTAACCTTAATAGAAAGCAGATAGATGGAAGCTTAGATTCATATGCACAATATTTAGCTGATGAATTTGATAAATATGGGAAAACAGAATATTTTAAAAAAAGTATTTTTGATGTAATCTTTTTTGGAGGAGGAACACCAACTGTATATAAACCACAACAGCTTGAGGTAATACTTGAAAGTATAAAGAGAAATGTTGTATTGGCAAAAGATTATGAGTTTACCTTTGAAACAACTCTGCATAATCTGACTGAGGAAAAATTAGAAGTTATGATGAAATACGGAGTGAACAGATTAAGCGTGGGAATTCAGACATTTTCAAACAGAGGAAGAGAATTCTATAACAGAACTTATAGAAAAGAAGAAGCTATAGAAAAATTAAAAAAACTGAAAGGATTTTTTAAGGGAGATGTATGTGTAGATATTATCTATAATTTTCCTGATGAAACTTTAGAAGAAGTAATTGAAGATGCAAGGATAGTAAAGGAGTTAGAAATAAGCAGTGCAAGTTTCTATTCACTGATGGTTCATGAAGGTTCTAAATTATCTAAAGATATAGAAGCTGAAAAAGTGAAAATGGAAGAGGATATGAAAAAAGATTATCTTCTGTATCAGCATTTTGTAGATGAAATGTTGAGAGGAAATCAATATCATATTCTTGAACTTACAAAAATAGCAAGAAATGGTGGAGATGACTATAAATATATAAAAGTGAGAAATACAGGAGGAGATACTTTCCCTATTGGAGTGGGAGCAGGAGGATCAGTACATGGAATCGGAGTTTACAGAATGAATAAAGAGATGTCTTTTTATTCTCAGCAGACTGATTATCATGAAAGATTTTCAAAATTATCTGGGATAATGCAGTTTCCAGTAATATCAAAAGAAGCATTGAAAGATATTTTAAAAGAAGATGAGCTGAAATTCTTTAAAGAAAAAATGAAAGAATATGAGGAAAAAGGTTTGTTAAAAGAAGATGATGAAAGTTATATTCTGACAAAAGATGGAGTATTCTGGGGAAATAATCTTTCTAGTGATGTAATCATCTATGTTCTGGAAAAACTTTTTAAAAGTTAAAAATATATAAAACATCTAAAAGGAGATTGCAAAATGAATAAAAAAACAGCTTTGCTTTGGGCAGTATTAGCAGTAACAGCATATGGAGAACAAAGTGTTGATTTAGGGAAGAGTGTTGTCTATTCTACAACAGGATTTGAAACTGAAATGAGGAAAACAGCTAGTAATCCAACTGTAGTGACATCTAAAGAGATTAAAGAGAGAAATTATCAGACAGTAGACCAGATACTGAATGATATTCCAAGTATCAATATTGTAAAACAGGGGAAAGACTCAATAATTGACTTGAGAGGACAGGGAGATAAAGCTAAACAGAATGTACAGATACTTGTAGACGGAGTACAGATGAACTCTCTGGATACATCAATGACAGCCACTCCTATTAATACAATAGCTGTAGATAATATTGAAAGAATAGAGGTTCTTCCTGGTGGAGGTTCAGTTCTTTATGGAAGTGGAACTTCTGGAGGAGTTGTAAATATTATCACTAAAGGAGGAGCTGGAAGAACAGCAGCAGTAGGATTTGATCATGGAGAATATGGAAGCAATAAAACTAATGTGACAGTAGGAGAGAGCTTTGGAAATTTTGATGTAAATCTTACATATACAAAGAATGACAGAGAAGGTTACAGAGATTATGATAAGTCAGATTCTGATTATTTCCAAGGGGATATCAGATACAGAATATCAGATACACAGAATATAGGATTTAAATATTCAAAATATAAAGCTGATGAAACATATCCTGATCTGCTGACAAGAGCTCAGGTAGAGGATGACAGAAAACAATCTGGACTTGTAGATGGAGAGCATAATAAAACAAAAACAGATAAAGATGAATATGTTTTGACTTATAACAATAAATTAACTGAAAATCTTGATTTAAATTTAGTTTTATTTTCACAGGAAACAGAAATGAAAATAAAAAGTAGAAGTTATCAAGGGGCAATGGGACCAATGAAACTTTGGATGACACAAGATGCTTTATTCAGAGATAAAAAGAATGGAATAAAATCTAAATTGAGATATGCATATGGAGAAGGAAGTTCAGTAATATTCGGATTGGAATATATTGATAATGAAGCCAAGAGAAAAAGTCTGATGAATATGCCTCCAATGATGAGTAATGTACTCACTGTAAATGACTTAACTAAAGAAACAATAAGTGGATTTGTAATGAATAACTATGTATGGGGGAATTTTGAATTTGCTCAAGGTGTAAGATATGAGAGAGCAGATTACAAAGTAAAAAGAAGAAGTTCAACTGGACCGGGAATAGATACAACTACAGATGAAGACAACTTTGCATATGAAGTATCAGCTAATTACCTGTATTCAGATACAGGAAAAACTTACATCAGATATGAAAGAGGATTTACATCACCTCCTCCAGCTCTGTTAACAAACAGAAATGCAATGGGATATTATTTGAATGATCTTAAATCAGAAAAATATGACAATTTTGAAATTGGAGTATCAGATTACATAGGATTTACAAGTTTGAATGCTTCAGTATTCTATACAATCACTAAAGATGAAATAACTAGTGAGACTTCTGGGTCAATGGGAAGTTCAAGTATGATTATTGATAACTACAATCTAGGGAAAACAGAGAGAATAGGATTTGAACTTAAAGCAGAACAATACTTAGACAAGCTTACTTTATCTCAATCTTATGCTTATATCAATGCAAAAATTAAAGACGGAGAAGTAAAAGGTGTAGATGTATCTGGAAACAGAGTGGCTAATGTACCTAAAAATAAATTTAATATAGGAGCAAATTATGCTTTTACTAATAAGTTTAATGCAGGGGGAGAAGTCGTATACATAGATGATGTTTATCTGAATAATAAAAATCTAGGTGGGAAAAAGAATTCTCATGTAGTGACAAATATCAGAGCAAACTATAATTTTGACTTTGGTTTAAGTATACATGCTGGAATAAATAATGTATTTGATAAAAAATATTATGAAGATGTAGATTACACAGAATCAACAGGAGTATTTACATATGACCCTGCATCTGAAAGAAATTATTATGTAGGATTCAGATACAGTCTATAAAATAAAAGAAATATGAGAGGAAATAAAAATGGAAAAAGTTTTACCTATAGTGCTGACAATAGGAATTTTTATAGTAGGAATACTTTCTATACCTTTAGGAAGTGTTCCTATTCCTCTGGAATATATATTTAACCCAGAGAAAGCTCCAGAATATATGAGAATAATAATATTTAATTTAAGACTTCCTAGAATAGCTATGGCAGTTCTTATAGGAATGATGCTTTCGTCAAGTGGAGCAGTTGTACAGACAGTATTTCAAAATCCATTGGCAGACCCATATATCATAGGAATAGCAGCAAGTGCAACTTTTGGAGCAGTTATAGCTTTTGTATTTGGCATGCCAGACTTTATGTATGGGATTATTGCTTTTATTACATGTCTGATGAGTACTTTGATGATTTTTAAAATGGCTAAGAAAGGGAATAAAGTAAATGTAGCTACTCTCCTTATAGTAGGAATAGCAGTTTCTTCATTTCTTGGAGCTTTTACTTCTTTTGCTATGTACATGATAGGGGAGGATTCTTTTAAAATAACTATGTGGATGATGGGGTATTTAGGAAATGCCACTTGGAAAAGAGTTATTTTTATATTAATACCACTGATATTTTCAGTTTGTTATTTTTATTCAAAAAGGAATCAATTAGATGCTTTATTATCAGGAGATGAGGAAGCACACTCACTGGGAGTAGATGTAAATCGGCTGAAAATTAAAATTTTAACAGTATCTGCACTGATAGTAGCTTTTTCAGTGGCTTTTTCAGGAATGATAGGATTTGTAGGTCTTATAATACCACATACTATAAGAATGGTTGTGGGACCCTCTAATACAAAAATGCTTCCAAGCACTATACTGGCAGGAGGATTTTTCCTTCTCATATGTGATACATTTGGAAGGATAGTATTAGCACCAGTGGAAGTACCAATTGGAGTAATAACAGCATTTTTTGGAGCACCATTCTTTTTATATTTAGCTTTAAGAAATAAAAGGAGAGATTTTTAATGGATGTAATAAAAGTAGAAAAATTAGATTTCTCTTATGGAAATAAACAGATATTAAAAGAAATAGATTTAGATATTAAATCAAAAAAACTGACAGGAATACTTGGTCCCAATGGTTGTGGAAAGTCCACATTGCTGAAAAATATTCTTGGATACTTAAAAAATGATTCAGGAAATATAAAGATATTAAATAAAGACAGCAAAGATTATACACAAAAAGAAAAAGCAAAATGTATTTCATTAGTTCCACAAAAATCACAGCTTTTGTCTGCTATGGATGTAGAAGATTTTGTTTTAATGGGAAGGCTTCCACATTTACAGAATAGCTGGGATGGATATAGTCAGAGAGATAAGGAAGCAGCACATAGATGTATATGTCAGCTGGAGCTGGAAAGTTTTTTAAAAAGAAAAGCAATTACTCTTTCAGGGGGAGAATTTCAGAGAGTTCTTTTAGCAAGAGCACTAACTCAGGAGACAGAAATAATACTTTTAGATGAACCTACTTCTGCTCTTGACTTGAACCATGCGATAGATCTTATGGAAAAAGTGAAGGAAACAATAACTGAAAAAGGAATAACAGCAGTTGCAGTTCTTCATGATCTTAATCTTGCAGCTATGTTTTGTGATGAGATAGTTATGATGAAAAATGGAAAAGTATACTGTAAAGGAAGTCCAAAGGAAACATTTACAGCTGCTAATTTAAAGGAAATATATGAATTGGAATGCAGTATTTTCTATACAGAAAATGATATTCCTTACATAATTCCCAGATCAAAAGGAGGGAATAAATGATAAAAAAATTAATGGTAGCAGCCTTAATGCTGATATCAAGCCGAGAAATGCTTGCTTTAAAAATAGAAAACAATCTCATAAAAGATAACTATGGAAATAGTGTAGAGATTAAAGAATATAATAAATTGATTATATTAGACCCAGCAGTAGTAGAAACTATCTATCTATTAAATGGAGAAGATAAAATAGCTGCAATAGGAAAAACTGCAATGAGTAAAATATATCCTGAAGAAAAAACAAAAGATTTAGAAAGTGTAGGAAACATATCAAAACCAAGTCTTGAGAAGATATTATCTTATACTCCAGACTTAGTCATATTAAATGGAATGTCAGTTAAGACAGGAGAAAACTTAAAAAGTTTGAAAATACCATATCTTATAAATGAAGCTGGAAATATACAGGAGATATTGGATAATATAAATGCCTATGGGGAAATACTTGGAAAAAAAGAGGAAAGTAAAAAACTCTATAATGATAGTGTAGCTAAATTAGAAGATTTAAAAGAAAAGGTAAAAAATAAACCTCTAGGTTTGAAAGGAACTGTTCTGTATTCTGTATCACCAA
Source organism: Fusobacterium sp. (assembly GCF_032477075.1). Taxonomy (NCBI): domain Bacteria; kingdom Fusobacteriati; phylum Fusobacteriota; class Fusobacteriia; order Fusobacteriales; family Fusobacteriaceae; genus Fusobacterium; species Fusobacterium sp. The sequence continues at coordinate 8,781 of NZ_JAWDXO010000039.1, forward strand.
TGATGGGATTCAACAGTAAGACTTTGCCAGGAGAAGTTCTTGAACTTCTTGGAGTAGAAAATATAACTAACAGTCTTATTGGAGAAAGACCAATAATATCACAGGAATTTCTTTTAAAAGAAAATCCAGATTTTTTAGCAGGTGCTATGAGTATAAAGTCAGTTGATGATATAAAAAACAGTAACCCTGCTATAAAAGAGATAAAAGCAGGACAGAAAGGCAATATTTTTATTGTAGATTCTAACAAAATATTAAGAGGATCTCCAAGAATTTTTGAATTGGTATTAGAATTTTATGATGAGCTTTTAAAAGTAGAAAAATAAAGCAGATAAGGATTACAAGAGTTTTACTGATATATCTCAATAATTATAGCAGTTAAAACTAACTTCTTATTACTGTAAGCTCAAAAGTTAAGATAAATTTTAGAAATTAGAAAATTTATATGATTAACAGAATAAGTAAAACATAAAAAACAGTGAGCTTAAATGTAATAAGCTTACTGTTTTTAGTTTTAAGAACAAAATTAATAATAAATATTTATACTGAAAAAGTTCTAAAGTTATATTTGTGTTTAATGGGTTATCTGTTTTTTATCTTAATGTTTTAAGTTTCAGAATATGAAAACTCACTCCTGTAAATACTACTGCAAGCATTATTCTTATATGAAGATGGTCCAATTTGTACATTGAGAATCCTATACTTAAAATTAGAAGGAAAATGGCAGTTACTTTGTTTTTTAATGTTATTCCCTTTTTTTCATTATAATCCCTGATATATTGCCCAAAAACTTTGTTGTTCAAAATATAATTATGAAACTTCTCAGAAGATTGGCTAAAACAATAGGCACTGAGCAGTAAAAATGGGGTAGTAGGAAGTAATGGGAGTATAATGCCTACTATTCCTAAAGCCAGAGAAATAAATCCTGAAATAAATAATAATCTTTTCTTAACCATGATTAACTCCTTTTATTCATATCTGTATAAATGATAATACTAAATTAATTTTATGTCAATATAAAAAATTTAAAATAAAAATATTTTGAAAAGCAAAATTAATATGATATAAGTATAAATATAAAATAATATTTTATGGAGAGGGGAAAAGAATGGAATCTATAATAGAAAAAAATAATTTATATAAAGAGAATTTGAAAATAGTAAAAAAAACTGAAGATAAAATTGTATATAAAGTGAAATGTTTAGATGGAGAAGGAGAAATCATATGTCATCATGTATTTCCTGGAATAGATATTATATATAATAATTTTAATACATTTTATTGCTTTGAACCTGAAAATATTTCCAGAGATATTATAGAAATAAACCATTGCAGAAAAGGGAGATTTGAATGTAAAGTGCAGGATGATTCATACATATATCTTGGTGAGGGAGATTTGGAAGTAAACAGCTGCAAGATTCAAAGAGTAACTTCTGGATTTCCTTTAGGATATTATGAGGGAATAGAAGTATTAATAGATATTGAAACAGCAGAAAAATTTCTAAAAGGAATCATGGAAGGAATAAATATAGATTTAAATAAAATAAAAGAAAGAGTATTTTTGAATAAAGATTACTTTATAATAAGGGCAACAGATGAAATAGAACATATATTTCACGAATTATATAATGTAGATGAGAGAATACAAAAGGGGTATTTTAAAATAAAGGTGCTGGAACTTTTACTTTTTTTTACCATAGTTCCAATTGAAAAAAGTAATTTATTATCTCCATATTTTCCTAAAAATCAAGTGGAAAAAGTAAAACATATAAAAGAACATTTAACAGAAGATTTAGAAAAAAATATAACACTTCAGGAACTGGCTCAAGAGCATGATATAGGGATAACTTCTTTGAAAAAATGTTTCAAAGGTGTCTATGGAAAGTCTATTTCTGAATGGAGAAGGGAATATCGTATATATAAAGCTGCCTCTATGCTTAGAGAAACAGATAAAACAATAGCTGAAATATCAGGAAAAATGGGATATGACAATCCAAGTAAATTTGCATCTGTATTTAAGAAAGTAGTTGGATATTCTCCATCTGAATATAGAAAAAATAATTAGAAGTATTTATTCAAAATCTCATGTATAGTATATTGGAAGATAAAAAGTTAAATATCATATCCGAATATGGCGAGATTTTAAATTGAGATTGTGGTATAATGATATTATTGTAAAAAGATTAGGAATACTTTAGATAAATTTGATGGTAGGTTATTTATTGAGAAAAAATTATAATTTGTAAAGTTTAGATTATTATAGAGGAGTGAGATATATTATGGAGGAAGATTTAATATATGAGATACTTTCTGTAGTAGATGAAATTCCAGAAGGTCGTGTTGCTACTTATGGACAGATTGCAAAATTAATTGGCAGAGATAAAAATTCAAGACTTGTGGGAAAAGTTCTCAGTATGGCAAAATATTATGGAGAATATCCCTGTCATAGAGTAGTCAATCATGCAGGACGGCTCGTTCCTAGGTGGGGGTCACAGGGTTTCCTATTACAGAAGGAAGGTATTGTTTTAAAAAATAAAACTCATGTAGATTTGAAAAAGTATCAATGGAACTATTCAGAATAAATGGGAATATTACACTATAGGATAGTTATGATTAGCTCAATGATTAAGAGTCAGCAGTTTTAGGAGGGGAAATGAATTTATTAGCTTTTTTAAAGGAGCATGTTCCATGTTACATTTATAATGGAGAACAGATTGCAGGTCAATGTCAAAAACTAAAAACTGAGCTCTCTGATTTTGAATTTCTATATTCCATTAAAACTAATCCATTTTCACATATAATTCAAAATATTTCAAAAGAAGGGTTTGGAGCAGATGCTGCTTCTGCTGGAGAAGTGTTTCTTTCTCTTGATAATGGAATAGCACCTGAGAATATATTTTACTCTGCACCAGGAAAAACTGAGAAAGATATTGAAATGTGCTATGGAAAATGTACAATTATTGCTGACAGTATATCAGAGATTAAACATATCAATGTAATAGCAGCTAGACATAAGGAAATTGTAAAGATAGGAATTCGTGTGAATCCTAATTTTTCTATGCAGAATGAATGTGGAACTTCCAGCAAATTTGGAATTGATATAGAGCAGCTTTTAGAGGGAGAAGATATTTTAGCAGAATATTCAAACATTAAAGTTGCTGGTTTTCATATCCATATTCAGTCACAAATATTAGATTTTCAAATATTGGGGAGATATTATAAGAATTGTTTTGAACTTGCCAAAAAGATTCATTCTATAAAAAATGTTAATATAGAATTTATTAATTTCGGAAGCGGAATAGGAGCTTTATATAGAGAAACACAAGATACCCCTGTAGATTTAGAAAAACTCAACAATATGATTTCTGAAATTGCAGAAGAAAATCGTGCTGTGTTAAATGCAAGGCTTTTAATTGAAACAGGGCGTTTTATCACTTGCAATGCAGGGAGATATTATACACATATTATAGATATAAAGGAATCTTTAGGTCAGAAATATTTAATTGTGGAAAATGCAATGAACGGATTCATGCGGCCCTCTATAGCAAATCTGATTTATAAAACTGCTGGAGAAATTCTTACAGGTTATGAACCTCTCTATACATGTCAGGATGAATTTGCTGTTCAGGTATTAAATGAGTCAACTGAAAAAGAAAGAGTTAATATTGTTGGAAATCTTTGTACAGCACTGGATGTTATTCGTGAAAATGCAGAAGTAAATCACACTCAAATAGGAGATATCATTGAGATTACTAATGCAGGGAGTTATGCATATTCATTATCTCCGCTTTTATTTTCAAGTCATAGAATTCCAAAACAATATTATTTATATAAAGATAAAATTTCTGGAGATGAAATATTATAAATAGTGATTATTATGGAATAGATATACTATAGAACTTAATGCAGAATATGTTCTTGAATTAAAAAATGGAGTTTTGTTTGATGTAAAAGAAACTTACTATATATAATTCTCATAAAAAAGCAAAGAATAATGAGAGTAAAGGAGAAGGGATAACAGGATTAGGATATAAATATCCTTCTTGATTTTTTTGATAAATTAGGATATAATTAAATTAACAATTATATGCAAAAGGGAGAATCCCAGAGAGAACTATCTGTCGTAACCAGATAGTTCTTTTTTTTATATTATAAAATTTAAGAAATCATTATTCATTTTTAAAACTGACAAAATAATTTAGATAATACAATCTATTGAGAAAAAAGTATCTGGAAGCAGAAAAAAATAATTGTCTTTTTGGAGCATGTGAAACTTTTTAGAGTAGAAAGATATTTTAAAATAAAATACAATGAATTATCAAAAAAAGAAAGAGGTATACATATGTTCAAAGAAGAAAAAATAGGGATAATGTATTTTGTGGGAAGACATAAATGTTTGTTGATTACAGGATGTATATTGTCAGGGATAAATGCATTAATTATGATGTGTCCTTTTGTATTGCTTTGGAAAGTTGTACAGGAAGTATTGAAAGGAATTACAGATATATCAAAAATAAATGCAGAAGAAGTAATAAAGTATGGACAATGGGCAGTACTTACAGCAGTAGGAGGATTTGCTGTATATTTTGCAGCTCTTATGTGCACTCATATAGCAGCTTTCTATACTGCGTTTAATATGAAATCTAAAGCATTAAGACATATGTCTGAACTCCCTTTAGGATATTTTATTGATAACCCAAGTGGAAAATTAAGAAAAATAATAGATGAAAATTCTAAAATGACAGAGAGTTTTATAGCACATCTTCTTCCAGATTTAACAGGAGCGTTAACAACTTTTGTGGCAATGCCAATAATATTACTGATATTTGATTGGAGATTGGGAATAATCTGTCTGATACCTTTGGGAATAGGATTTTTTATACAGTTTAAATCAATAACAGGAGAATCAGTAAAATATATAAAACAGTATCAGGATTCTTTAGAAAAAATGAATAATGAAGCAGTGGAATATGTGCGGGGAATTCCAGTAGTAAAGGTATTTCAACAGACTGTTTATTCTTTTAAAAGTTTTTATGACACTATAATGGAATATAAAAAATTTGTAATAAAATTCTGTCAGGAATTTAAAAATCCAATGACTTCTTTTATAGCTGTAGTTAATGGAACTTTTGTATTATTGATACCTGCTGGAATAATATTAATAAAAAGTTCATATAATCCTTTGAAATTTTTACAGAATTTCATATTTTATATTCTTTTTATTCCTTTATGTTCAATGATGATAAATAAAATAATGTATATAGGAGAAGCAAAATCTGTAGCTGATGAATCTGTAAAAAGAATAGCTTCTTTGCTGGAAGAAAAGAAACTGGAAAGACCAGAAAAAGCAAAATTACCAGAGAACTATACTATAGAATTCTGTGATGTATCTTTTACATATAAAGGGAAGGAAAACCCTGCTGTAGATGAGGTAAGTTTTTTTATTCCTCAGGGAACAACAACAGCATTAGTAGGAGAATCAGGAAGTGGGAAGACAACAACAGCAGCTTTGATACCACGATTTTGGGATATTGATGAGGGGAAAATTCTCATAGGTGGAGTTGATATTAAAGAGATAGAGATATCAGAATTAATGAAGATGGTGTCTTTTGTATTTCAGGATATACATTTATTTAAAAGAAGTATTTTGGAAAATATTCGTATTTCAAAACCAGAAGCTTCTTTAGAGAAAGTAATGGAAGCTGTAAAAGCTGCTCAATGTGAAGAAATAATAAAAAAATTTCCTGATGGGATAGAAACAGTAATTGGAGAAAAGGGAGTATACCTTTCTGGAGGAGAAATGCAGAGAATAGCTATAGCCAGTGCTATACTAAAAGATTCACCAATAATAATACTAGATGAAGCAACAGCCTTTGCAGATCCAGAAAATGAGAATAAAATACAGGGAGCTTTAGAATTCCTTACAAAAAATAAAACAGTAGTAATGATAGCCCACAGACTTTCTACAATAAAAAATGCAGACCAGATATTAGTTCTAAAAGAGGGAAAAGTGGCTGAAAAAGGTAATCATAGGACTCTGGTAGAAATAAAAGGAACATATGCAGAAATGTGGAAGAATTATCAAACTTCTGTAAAATGAAATATTAGAAAGGGAAGTGAAAAAGATGCTTAAAGAAATATTTGCCCTCAGCGATCAAGGAGAAAAGGATTCAAAAAAAGGAATAGTAAGCAGTGCAGCAGCAAATATAAGTCTGATACTTCCAGCAGGATTACTGCTTTTAACAATAAAGGATTTAATGAAATATATAGAAAAAAATGGTTCTTATAAAATAAACCTTTTAGTTTATATGGGGTATTCAATATTATTTTTAATTATTATATTTGTTACACACAGAATTCAATATGATAGGACATATTTTTCAGCATATTCAGAGAGTGCTGATAGAAGGGTAGCATTAGCTGAAAAACTTCGTAAACTTCCTCTGTCATTTTTTGGAAAGAAAGATCTTTCTGAATTAACAATTACAATTATGGGAGACTGTACAGAGCTTGAGCATACATTTTCACACTCTGTTCCACAGCTTTTTGGAAGCTTAATTTCAATAACTTTAATAGGAATCGGATTATTTACTGTTAATTGGAAAATGGCATTAAGTGCACTTTTTGTTTTTCCAATAGCTATATTAATAACAACAGGAAGTAAATTTATACAGGACAGAATGGGGCAGAAAAAGATAGAAGCTAAGCTGGAAGCTTCAGATAAAGTACAGGAATACCTTGAAAATATCAGGGAAATAAAATCATATAATATGGAAAATAAATATTTAGAGGATTTAGATACAGGTTTTTTTAAAATTATAAAGGCATCATTATTATCTGAACTAACAACTGGAACTTTGATAGTTTCTGCTCAGGGAATATTGAGATTAGGATTTGCAGTAGTAACACTTGTAGGAATAAAATTATTTTTAAAAGGTGAGATAGATTTTTTAATATATTTGATGTATCTTTTTACAATATCAAGGCTGTATGATCCCTTATCTGTAGTCTTGATTCAAATTGGAGATATATTTAATTCTTTGCTGACTATAAAGAGAATGAAGGAAATGAATGAACAGAAAATACAGGAAGGAACAAAGGAATTTTTTGTTGATAACTATGATATTGTATTTGATAAAGTAGAATTTGCATATAACAGTGGAGAAAAAGTACTAAATGGAATTTCCTTTACAGCAGAACAGGGAAAAATAACTGTATTAGCTGGAGAATCAGGTGGAGGAAAAAGTACAGCAGTTAAACTGGCAGCCAGATTCTGGGATGTGACAAAGGGAAAAATAACTTTAGGTGGTATTGATATAAGCACTGTAGACCCAGAAGCACTTCTTGAAAAATTTTCTATAGTTTTTCAGGATGTAGTATTATTTAATGATACTATACTTGAGAATATAAGAATAGGGAAAAGAAATGCTGCAGATGAAGAAGTTTATAATGCAGCTAAAGCAGCACAATGTGATGAGTTTATAAAAAGATTTCCACAGGGGTATAATACTGTAATAGGAGAAAATGGTTTGACACTTTCTGGAGGAGAAAGACAAAGATTATCAATAGCAAGAGCTTTATTAAAAGATGCACCTCTCATTTTATTAGATGAAGCAACTGCTTCTTTAGATGTAGAAAATGAAACTTTGATACAGTCTGCTCTAGGCAGATTAATAAAGGATAAAACTGTATTGCTTATAGCACATCGTATGAGAACAGTAGCATCAGCAGACAAGATAATAATATTAAAAGATGGAAAAATATTAGAACAGAATACTCCAGAAAACTTATTAAAGAAAAAAGGAGCATACTATAAAATGGTTGAACTACAAAATCAAAATTTAAACTGGAAAGTAAAGGAATAAAAATATTAGCTGAATGATTCTAATCTAAAAAAGTGAAAATGTATTCAAAAGATTAAAAAAAGAAAAAAATATCCTGAAAAAATTATTGACTTTAGCAGGAGATAGGAATATAATTGAGAAAATTATTTTATAGGAGGGTGACAAAATGCTAAGGAGATTAAGGAACAGATTAAAAATAAATAGTAATTATATGTTCCTTAAAGAAAGTTTGTGGGTTAATTAGCATTTTTTATCTAAATATTTTATAGATTAAGATGTCTTTATTTGTAATCAACATCAGTCTTTTTTGGACTGGTGTTTTTTTTATAGAAAAAATTAAGGAGGAAGATTTATGAAAAAGGTTTTAGCTTTATTAACTGTGCTGATGGTTGTAATATTTGCAGGATGCGGAAAAGAAAAAGAGGCAAAAACTGCAGAAAAAGTTTATGTGATTGGAACAAATGCAGAGTATCCACCATTTGAATATCTGGAAAATGATAAGATAGTTGGCTTAGACCCAGATATTATGGAAGAATTTTCTAAAAGAATAGGATTTCAGTATAAATGGATGAATATGAATTTTGATGGATTGATTTCAGCACTGCAAACGAGAAAGGTAGATATTGTAATAGCAGGTATGAGTGTAAGCGAAGAAAGAAAAAAATTTATTAATTTTTCTACTCCATATATTTCACCAGCTATGTGCTATATAGCTTTAAAAACTAGTTCAATGACTGCTTTGGAAGATTTAGAAAATAAGAGATTTGGAATAGAACTGGGAACTACAGAAGAAGATATAGTGAAAAAAGTTCCAGGGGCGGTAATAGTACCATTTTCAGGGCATACAGCAGCTTTATTTGCTTTAAAAGCTGGGAAAATAGATTCTATGCTGTTAGATGCAACTGTAGCTAAAAAATATCTTGAAAATAATCCAGACTTAAAAACTGTAGTGACAGTAGAAGGGGAGAATAAAGCCATGGCATTTAATATAGAGGATGTAGAATTGAAAGATAAATTTGATAAAGTATTAAAAGAGATGATGGCAGATGGGACTATAGATAAATTAAAAGCAAAGCATGGTATTTAAAATGGCAGATAATTCTATAAAAATGTTGATTTCAGAAGAAAATCTCATTCATAATATAAAATATTTAGAAAATAAATATGGAAAGAAAATACTTTCAGTATTAAAAGCCAATGCCTATGGTCATGATATAAGAATGGTATCAGAAATGCTTTATGATAATGGATATAGAGAATTTGCTGTGGCTCGTTTAAATGAAGCCGAAAAAATACTGGAGAATAAAAAAATTACAGACAGCAGAATACTTGTATTTGAAAGTATTGGAACAGAATTTTTTGATATTATAAAAAACAATACATCTATCGAAGTATCTGCTAACACTTTTCCAGAATTAAAAGAATTTATAGAAAATGGAATTTCTCCAGCTAATATACAATTAAAAATAGATTTTGGTTTTGGAAGAAATGGAATAGTTCAAGAAGATATTGAAAATTTAAAGAAATATATAGAAGAAAAGAAGTTATTTTTTAAAGGTATATATTCCCATCTTTATGCTGTAGAATATGAAGAAGGTGCAGAACTTGTAGAAAAATTTACAGAAATAGTGAAATATTTAGGTAAAGACAGATTTAAAATGGTTCATATGCAGAATAGTGTGGGAATATTATTATTTGGAAGTTGTGAAATGATGACACATCTCAGACCTGGAATATATATTTATGGTCTGCAGGAAGAGGGATTTTTTCATGAAAGTTTAAAGCAGGTATTTAGATTAGAAGGAAAAATAGCAGGAGTAAGAGATGTAAGTAAATCGAAGTATCTGGCTTATAATTTAAAAACAACTTTATCTGAAAATGATTTTAGCTATGCAGCAAAGATAAAAATCGGGTATGGAGAAGGTTTTTTTAAAGCAAATGAAAAAAGTTATTGTCTAGTAAATGGAAAACTGTATAAAATATTATTAATAACTATGGACAATACATTTATAGAAGCAGATGAATTAATAAAAGAAGGGGATAATGTAATATTATATCCAGATGTCTCAAAAGTAAGGAAGGATACAGGACTTCATATATGTGAAATTCTTCCAATAATAAACTCAAGAATAGTGAGGGAAAAAAGATGATTATTAAAAAAGAAGCTGATTTAAAAAATATCAGCTTCTTTAATTTTATTCAGCTATTTCAAACTCTGGATCAGTAAATTCATCTTTCTTTATTTTACCACTGGAATAATAAATATTATTCCAAAGTATATTTTTATCTTTTGATGTATATTCTTTAGCTTTTTCTCCATTAAGATAGTATTCTTCTAAGATTTCATTATTACTTTGATCTATATATCTTCTTTGATATATATTTCCATTGGTATAATATAAGGTTATACATAAAGGTTTTTCATCTATAAATTCAGCTAAATATTCTACACAGCCAGATGGATAATAAAAAACAGCTTTTCCATTTAGTCTGCCATTTTTATAATCTAATGAACTCAACAGATGTCCTTCATCATCTTTATTTACAAGAGTTCCAGTATAAGCGCTTTCCTCTCCACTAATAAAAATAATACCAGAATCTATGTAAAGTTTAGGGTTTATTACCATCCTTTCAGAAAAACTTGCAGCTGAAAGAAACAAAAAAATAAGTGATACAATTTTTTTCATATCTTACCCCTTTTGTTTATTATATAAGTCCAAAAAAGAATTAATATCTGTATATTTTTTTGTCATTTTTGATACCAGAAGTATCTAACTCAAGTCTTATAAGTTTAAATTCATCTCCTAGTACAGTTTTAATATTTTTATTTATTTCTTCACAGATTTGTTTTGCATAGGCATCATAGTTTTCAATATTTACCTCTGAACCAACAGCAAATTCAACATCTACTTCAACAGCTTTGTCATCTTCAATATCTACATCAATTTCTTTTATAATAATTTTTTTACCAGCTTCAAGAACAGGAAAATTTTTATAAATTTCACCAGCTAATATATGTTCTTCTCTATCAAAATCACCAGCAAAAGAAACTGCAGATAAAAGACAGAACATACCTAATATTGTTTTTTTCATTTTGATTTCCTCCTAATTAAAGTTATATGTTTTATAAATCTTCCCTAGATGTTATCATATAACTTTATTTTCCACAGCACTTTTTATATTTTTTTCCACTTCCACAAGGACAAGGATCATTTCGACCTGTTTTATTTTCATTTATAATAGTTCCCTGTAAAGGAAGCCATTTTTGATAATACCATTTATCATTCTTTTTTACAAAGTAACTTTTTTCATGATGAATTACAGTTTTTCCATTTTCCTTATATGTAGCTTTAAATTCAACTATTCCTTCATCATCATTTTCAGTTCCTTTGTCAGTATTTATAATTTCAAGTCCCATCCATTCTGATTCTTTAGACCATTTTTCACATTCAGTCCAATCTATACCATTCATATTTTCAGGATCATGAGTACTTCTGATAAATTGTATATCTCCAGTAACATAGGCGTTATATCTTGCCTTCATCAATTCTTCTGCTGTTTTGATTTCCATTAAAATTCTCCTGCCAGTTTATTTAAATTTTCTCCTGTAACTCTGAATACTGTCCATTCATCCATAGGAATGGCTCCCATTTTTTTATAAAATTCAATAGATGATTTATTCCAGTCAAGACACCACCACTCTACTCTTCCATAGTTATTATCTTTTGCTATTTTGCCTAAAAAAGAAAGCATAATTTTTCCTATTCCTTTATTTCTGTATTCAGGTTTGACATAAAGGTCTTCAAGATATACTCCTGCTCTTCCTAAAAAAGTAGAAAAATTATTAAAGAAAAGTGCAAAACTTACAGGTTCTCCATTAAGTTCTCCAAAAACTACCTGAGCTTTTTTATTTATAAATATAGATTCTTTTAATATTTCCTCAGTTGCTACTACTTCATTTAAAAGGTTTTCATAATCAGCAAGCTCTTTTATAAATTTTAAAATAAGAGGACATTCTTCCTCAGTTGCAAATCTTATAGTAAAACCATCTAATTTTGTTTGAAACTTTTCCATTTTCCCTCCTGAAAAGAATATATAAGTATAATACTTGTTTTATATATTATACATGAACTTATGAACAAAAGTCAATTTTAAGCAGTAAATATTGAAAAAATATATAAACTCAATATATAGAAAAATATTAAATCATATTTTTTAAAAATTCAAATTTATAAAAATGTTTGGAATATATGAAAGAGACTTTTTAAAATAAATTTAAATTTGCCTATTGACTAATTGTGATTTATTAGCTATATACAATAGTACAATGATTTAAAAACAAAATATCAGAAAGAACTTTCCAAAACAATAAGGGGGCATAATTATGAGAAATTTTGAAACAAGCAACATAAGAAATATATCTCTTTTAGGACATAGAGGAAGTGGGAAAACTACTCTTACAGAAGCTTTGCTGTATATTTCTAAATTCTCAAACAAAATGGGATCTGTAGAAGAGGGAACAACAGTATCAGACTTTGATAAAGAGGAAACTCGTAGACTATTTTCGATAAATACATCAATAGTTCCTGTAGAATATGGTAATTGTAAGTATAATTTTCTAGATACTCCAGGATATTTTGATTTTTCTGGTGAAGTATATTCAGCAGTAAGAGTTTCAGGAAGTGCAGTTATAGTTATGGATGCTACATCAGGAGTAGAAGTAGGAACTGAAAAAGCATGGAGAATATTAGAGGAAAGAAAACTTCCAAGAATAATTTTTATCAATAAGATGGATAAGGGATATATTAATTATGAGAAACTGTTACATGAAATGAAAGAAAAATTTGGAAAGAAAATTGCTCCTTTCTGTGTACCAATTGGTGATAAAGAAGAGTTTAAAGGGTTTGTAAATGTAGTGGAATTAATAGGAAGAATATTTAATGGTGTAGAGTGTGTAGATGGACCTATACCTGAAGATTTAGATATATCAGAAGTAAGAAATTTGCTTCTTGAAGCTGTAGCAGAAACTGATGAAACATTAATGGATAAATATTTTAATGGAGAAGAATTTACTCTGGAAGAAATTAAAATCGGACTGCATAAAGGTGTAATTTCAGGTGATATAGTTCCTGTAATAGTTGGGTCAGCAATACAGGGTATAGGAGTTCATACTTTATTTAAGATGATATCTGACTATATGCCTACACCAACTGAAATGTTTAATGGAGAGAAAATAGGAACTAATCCTATTACAGGAGAACCAGAAGCTAGAAAAATATCTAAGGATGAACCTTTCTCAGCAATAGTTTTCAAAACTCTTGTTGACCCATTTATTGGTAAGATATCATTATTTAAAATAAATTCAGGAATATTAAAAAAAGATACTGAAGTATTAAATTCTAATAAAAATAAAAAAGAAAGAATAGCTCAGATTATATATTTAAGAGGAAATAAACAGGAAGAAGCTCAAGAACTTGTAGCAGGAGATATTGGAGCTACAACTAAACTACAGTTTACTCAAACAGGAGATACACTTTGTGATAAAGATAAACCTATAGTTTATGATAATATTGAACTTCCAGAAGCTTGTCTATATTCAAGTGTAGAACCTGCTCAAAAAGCTGATGATGAAAAATTGAGTACATGTCTTCAAAGAATGATGGAGGAAGATCCTACATTTGTTATGTATAGAAACTCTGAAACTAAACAGTTATTAATTGGTGGACAGGGAGAAAAACATCTATATGTAATTCTTTGTAAAATAAAGAATAAATTTGGAGTACATGCTGTGCTTACTGAACCAGTTGTATCTTATCGTGAAACAATAAAAGGAACAACTTCTGTTCAAGGAAAACATAAAAAGCAATCTGGTGGAGCAGGACAATATGGAGATGTTCATATTAAATTTGAACCATGTAAAAATGAATTTGAATTTGCTGATGAAGTAAAAGGTGGGGTAGTTCCTAAAACATATATGCCAGCAGTTGAAAAAGGACTTCTTGAAGCAAAGGAAAAAGGAATTCTTGCTGGATATCCTGTTATCAACTTTAAAGCAACAATATTTGATGGATCATATCATCCAGTAGATTCTAATGAAATATCTTTTAAACAGGCAGCTATACTTGCATTTAAAAAAGGTATGGAACTAGCAAAACCAGTTCTTTTAGAACCTATAATGAAACTTGAAATTGTAGTTCCTGAAAATTACATGGGAGATGTAATGGGTGATATGAATAAGCGTAGAGGAAGAATATTAGGAATGGAACCTAATCAATATGGAGAACAAGTATTAAATGTAGAAGTTCCACAAGCTGAAATATTGAAATATGCTCTTGATCTTAGAGCTATGACTCAAGGAAGAGGCCATTATAGATTTGAGTTTGCAAGATATGAAGAAGTACCAGAGGTATTAGCTAAAAAAATAATTGAAAGCAGAAAAGCATAATATTATAACTACAGAGGCCATTTTCAGTGAAGAAATTTGCTGAGTGGTCTCTTCTTTATTTTAGGAGTGAGATAAATGGAAGAGATATTTGTAGTAGAATTTGAAGAGAGGCATCTCAAAGGATTTAAAAAAATAGGTTATGAATGGCTTTTAAAGTATGATTTACTGGAACCTGTAGATGAAGAGATGCTGAATAATCCTAAAGAAAAAATAGTGGATAAAGGTGGGTTTGTGTATATAGCTGAAATAGATAATGAATGTGTAGGAACTGTTTCATTAGGGAAGTTAGAAAATGGTGATTTTGAAGTATTAAAACTTGCTGTTAGTGATGGATATCAAGGGAAAAAAATTGGAAGTTTATTAATGGAAATGTGTTTTGAAAAAGCAAGAGAAAAAGGAGCAAAAAAGCTAATACTTTATTCAAATCATAAATTAAAAGCGGCTCTTCATTTGTATAAAAAATATGGATTTATAGAACTAAAATGTGATGGAAATAAATACGAAGAAGCTGATATAAAAATGGAATGTGTATTATAAATTTAAGAAAAAAACTCATTATTTTGAGTTTTTTCTCTATTTTTTCTTCTTGTAAAGTATAGATTAATTGTTTTTCTTTTATATTTTATAAATATTGGAGAAAGATTTAAAAATTCTTTTATTTTTTAACAAATTATAGTAATATATAAAAAAGAACTTAGATATAAAGGAGCTGTGTATGTTTATTCTTGAAAAAATAATCTCATCAATGTTGCTATCACCACTGCCATTTATTTTAATTTTTCTTTATATAGGATTAAAAAATATATTCAATAGGAAGATAAAATTTGGAATTATTTTGATTTTAATTGGAATTGGAACTTATTTAGGAACAAGTGATTTTTTTATAGATAAATTTCTTTTTAAATTAGAGAGCGAATATCCATTAATATCAGCAGTAAAATTGCAAGATGCAGATGTTTACATTCTCTTAGGTGGAGGGATAATACCAAACAGTGCTGGAGGAAATGTACCAGCAGAAGGTGCTAATACAAGAATAATGAAGACAGCACAATTTTATAATAAGTATCCTAAAAAAATATATATATCTGGAGGGATGCCCCTTCAGGATAAAGAAAGTGAAAGTTCTGTATACAGAAGAGAACTAATAGCTTTAGGGATACCGAGCAAAGATATTGTAATAGAGGAAAAAAGCAGAAATACAAAAGAGAATGCTGTATATATAAAAGAAATGATGGAAGAAGCTAAGGAAAAAAAAGCAGTATTAATTACATCGGCATTTCATATGCCACGAAGTGTAAAAACTTTTGATAAGGGAGAGAGGGGATTAATATTTTATCCTGCTCCTTGTGATTTTATGGCTAAAAGTGGAACTGAAAACTTCTTTGATTATATTCCTGAATATAATAATTTTAAAAAGTTAGGATTGCTTCTAAGAGAATATGTTGGAATAATATATTATAAAATAAGATATTAATTTAAAACTAAAAGAAATTAAGGGGGAAAAATGCTGGGAAGAGAAATTTATATTCAGAGAAGAGAAATACTTAAAAAAAAGCTGGGAAAAGGGGTTGTGATTCTTCCAGGAAATAATGATTCACCTAGAAATTATAAAGATAATTGTTACTCTTTTAATCAGGATTCAACATTTCTTTACTATTTTGGAATGGATATTCCAAGCCTTATAGGAGTAATAGATATAGATAATGATAAAGAATATATATTTGGAACTGATTTTACATTAGATGATATAGTGTGGATGGGAGAACAAAAACTTCTTAAAACTTATGCAGCAGAAGTAGGAATAGAAAATTTTATTGAGATGTCAGAATTTGAAAAATTTGCAGCTCAATTAAAAAAAGATGGAAGAGATTTTCTTTTGATACCTCAATATAGAGCAGATAATATAATGAAATTAAGCAAAGATTTAGGATTAGACCCCTTTAAATATGATGATTATACATCTTTGAATTTAATAAAAGCTATCATAGATCAAAGGAATATAAAATCACAAATAGAAATTGAAGAAATAGAAAAAGCTGTAAATATAACAAAAGAAATGCATATTACTGCTATGAAAACTGTAAAAGCAGGAATGAAAGAATATGAAGTAGTTGCAGCTATTGAAGCTGTAACAAAGAAATATTATGGAGAAACTTCATTTTTTACTATATTTACTAAAAATGGGCATATACTCCATAATCATAACTATGATAATACTGTAGAAGATGGAGATATGATTGTTCTTGACTGTGGAGCAAAGAGCAAAGAAGGATATTGTGGAGATATGACAACTGCTTTTCCTGTAAATGGAAAATACAGTGATAAGCAGAAAGATATGTATTCTCTATTAATAGAAATGTTTGAAAAAGCAGAGGAAATGGTAAGACCAGGAATAAATTATAAAGATGTACACTTGGCTGTGGCAAAAGTATTGGCTGAAGGAATGATAAAAAGAGAACTGATGAAAGGAAATGCAGATGAAGCTGTAAAAGCTGGGGCTCATGCTGTGTTTTTCCCTCATGGACTAGGGCATATGCTGGGATTAGATGTACATGATATGGAAAATCTTGGAGAGGACCTTGTAGGATATGAAAGTTTCCCTAGAGATATGCAGTTTGGGTTGAAATCTTTAAGACTTGCAAGAGTATTAAAAGAAGGATATGTATTCACTATTGAACCAGGAATTTATTTTATTCCTGAACTTGTGAAAAGATGGAAAGCAGCAGGAAAGTTTATAGAATATTTAAACTATGAAAAAATAGAAGAGTATTTTGGATTTGGTGGAATGAGATATGAGGGCGATTTTGTTATTACTGCTGATGGTGCCAGAAGGTTAGGAGAAAAAATGCCTAAATATTACAATGAAATTGAAGAGATAATGAAAAAATAAAGTTTTTAACTTATAGTAGTTCAAAGGAGTCAACCAATGAAAAGAACAAGCAAATAAACCTCTTTTTATACAGGTACATCATTCAGTATGTGATGGATTTCATGCTGAAAGATTTTTTAATAGTTTACAGAAAAAGTGTTTAAATAGAGAATGGCTGAAGATATAAAATAAAAGTTGAGATAGAGAGAATGATTTCTTTCTCTCTTTTAGATAGTGGCATTGATATAGGAGATATTATGAAAGCTGTATTTGGAGAAAAGAGAGATTTTGAAAGTTGGGTAGAACTTGTTAAACTTGTAAGTGGCAATTTTCCTGGATTAGATTTGAAGTGCTATAAAGATATATTAATTGAGAAAATAGAAAAAAAAGAAACCCTAGTAGTTAAGAATAGAGAAAAAGTCATAGGAGCTTTAGCTTTTTCATATGAAGAAAAAGAACTCAGTTTTTTAGCAGTACATACTGAGTATAGACAGAAAAATGTTGGAACAGAACTTATAAAAAAATTTATTTCTTTATTTGAGACAGGAACAAAGTTGTCTGTGATTACTTATCGAGATGGAGATATAAAAGGAGAAGGAGCTAGAAAATTATATAAAAAGGCTGGTTTTTCAGAAGGAAATCTTATAACAGTGTTTGACTATCCAAGTCAGGAGTTTATTTATACTGTGAAATAAATAAAATGAGGGTTTTGTACCCTCATTTTTTAGAATAATATTTTTTTTACAGCAGGAACAGCAGAGGCTATAATTCTTCCACAATTAAAACTGTACAATACTTCATTTTGTTTATTTAATATATTGTAGAAGTTATCGTTGTTTAGTATTATAAAGCTAGCAGGATTTCCTTCCTTAATACCATAAGAGCTTCCTAAATGAAGAGTACGAGCTGCATTATGAGTAATAAGTTTATAACTGTTGAGAATTTCTTCATATCCCATCATTTGACACACATGAAGTCCCATATGTACTACAGTCATCATATTTCCATCTCCAAGAGGATACCAAGGGTCAAATATATCATCATGTCCCATAGAAACATTATTTCCATTGGCAAGAAGTTCTTTTACACGAGTAACACCACGACGTTTTGGATAAGTATCAAATCTTCCTTGAAGGTGTGTATTAACAAGAGGATTGCATACAAAATTAATATCACTCATTCCTAAAAGGCGGAATAATTTACTGCAGTAAGCATTGTTATAGCTGTGCATAGCAGTAGTGTGACTGGCAGTTACCATATCTTTCATGCCGCTTTCAAGAGCACGACAGGCTAACACTTCCAACCCTTTTGATTGTTCATCATCTATTTCATCACAATGTACATCAACTAAACGTCCATATTTTTCAGCAAGTTCCATACAGAAATTTACACTTTCAACAGCATATTCACGAGTAAATTCAAAATGAGGAATAGCTCCTACGCAATCAGCTCCCATTTTTACAGCATTTTCTAAAAGTTGCTTTCCATTGGGATAGCTTAATATGCCCTCTTGAGGAAATGCAACTATTTGTATATTTACAAAATCTTTTAATTCATCCTTGAGTTCCAGCATTCCCTCCATTGCAACAAGAGTGGGATCAGTAACATCTACATGAGTACGTACATGCTGGATACCATTAGAAGCCTGCATTTTTATAGCACGACGAGCACGATCTTTTACATCTTCTTTATTTAGTTTTTCTTTTCTCTTAGACCAACATTCAATTCCTTCAAATAAAGTTCCAGACATATTCCATACAGGGTCTCCAGCTGTAAGACATGTATCAAGATGTACATGACTTTCTATAAATGGAGGAAAAGCTGATTTACCTGTGCAATCTATAATCTCTTCTCCTGGAAGAGCTTCAAGAGATGGAGCAATAGTTTTAAATATTCCATCTTCTATACGGATATCAGAAGCAGTTTTTCTATTTTCAATAAATATATTTTTGATAAGCACTGATTACCTCCTTATATAATAATATTATCTAAATTAAATTTTTAATTAGTATTTATTTTTGCAATTATTTTTTATTTTTATCAAGCAAATTATCAAGAATTATAAACACTATACCAGCAGTTACAAGAGAATTTAAAGGTTTTATTCCCCAAGGAATAAATATACCAATTAATGCACCAACTATAACAGCAAAAATACCAGAAAAGTTAAAGTCTTTATATTTATAATTTTTGTTTTCATATTCAGATTTGTGAGTAAAATAATGAAGAATGATAACAGCACCTACAGGAGGAATCATACCACTTAACAGATTAAGAAATCCAACAAAGTTATAATATAGCCACACAGCAGTGACAGTTCCTACTATTCCTCCTAAAAGGACCATTGGTTTCATAGGTATTTTAGTAATATTTGAAACTCCAAGTCCAGCAGTATAAAGAGCATTATTATTAGTAGTCCAAATGTTAAGTCCCAAAGTTATAACAGCAGGGATTGCAAGACCTTGAAGAATAAGTATATCAAAGATATCAGCAACTCCAGTAACAGCTCCTCCAACAGCTCCAAATATCATCATAATGGAGTTTCCAATAAAGAAAGCAACTACAGTAGCCATAACAGCTATTTTTGCAGTTTTAGAAAAACGTGTAAAATTAGGTGTTGCAGTTCCACCTGAAATAAAAGAACCAACAACAATAGCTATACCAGTAGCAAGATTTAATGGTGTTTCAGGAATTTCTGAAAATATATTCATAAATCCACCAACTTTTGTTATTCCCCAATTTAGTGAAAATATTCCTAGTACAGCAATCAGAGGAACAGCAATAGAACCTAAGACAGCTAAAGCTTTTATTCCATAATATGCAGTAAGAGTCATTACAATACCAGTAATAACAATAAGAATCCATACAGGAATTCCAGTGAGACCAGATACAGGAATGGCAAACATTGCAACTCCTACTCCAAACCAACCTATTTGTGTAAAACTTATAAGTGCAGAAGGCAAAAAAGAACCAGTTGTACCAAAAGAATGGTGTCCAAGAAGATCAAGAGTGAGTCCAGTTTTTTGTCCAATATATCCTAAAGTTCCACAATATATCCCAAGAAATGCATTTCCAATAATCATAGCGGAAAAGAAATTTGCCATATTCAAACCAATACCAAGATTACCGCCAGCAGTCATACTTGGTGTAAAGAATGTAAATCCTACAAGGACTACCATTGCTGTCCATAAACCCTGTGTTTTTTTTGAAAAGGGTACAGCAGAAAGAGAATATTCAGAATCCTTTTCAATGTTTGTTTGACTGTTTAAATTACTCATTTTCAGCTCCTCACATATATTATTTTGTTAAAAAGTTAGTATATTAAAAAGATAAAAAATACTAAACTTTATTCTAATGTAGGATTATATCAGAAAAATATAAAAAGTTCAATTATATATTTGGAGAATATCAATTTTTAAAATAATAAAGGTTTAAATTAATCTAATATTTTATTTCACAATCAAATAGTATATATTAAAGAAAATAAATAAGTTTAAGGCAAATATTATAAGTATTATTAGTTAAAATTCAGAATAGAAAAATATATAAATTATTAAAATAAGAGAATTAAAATTAAATTAAAAGGATTAATTCCTATACAATATAGAAATTAATCCCTGTTAACCAATAGTTTCTGTGAAAATGAATTTACGACATATTCTCACTTTTCATCTTATATATTTGTAAATTGATTTGTAGAATTATTATAAATAAATCCATTATCTTTAAAACGAGAGATAAGAGCTTCTTTATCCACTCCTTCATCTTCACAAAGATCTTCAATGGATGAATAAAAATCTCTTAATTTCATATTCAACATACTATAAGCAATATTTATATCCATTGTCAGATAATTATATTTCATCCTTTTAACTCCTTTTTAAGTGTTCTCAATATTTCATTTCTATCTAATGGTTCAAAAGCATAGATTTTCTTTTCAATTTCTCTATTCAATTCAATTATTTTTTCACTGGCTCCACTTTTTACCAGTTTATCTTCTAAATGTGCTTTTGGACTAAAATCAAATTTTTCTTTCATAAGCTCACAATAAAGATTATAAAATTCTTTATCATCTTTTGCTTTTTTCATTTGTTTTAGTTTTGGAATAGAAGAATTTTTTAATATTTTTCTATCTAATATAAGAAATATGATAATACCTGCTTCTAATAATGAAAGAATTATAACTCCAATCATAAGCTTATTATCTGCTGTATTAATTTTTTCTATCTGTGAATCTGGAATAGAAGATATATCAATTTTTTCTGTTGCTGCTGGTGAAGCTGGTACAGCAGCAGGAGTATTGCCTACAGGTGGAACATTAGTTGTAGCAGGAACAATTGTTCCATTAGAAGAACCTGTTACCTCTATCATTTTTCCAGGAATTTCAAATTCTTTATATTTTTTATCTATTGTATCAAAATATGGAATTTTAATAGCTGGAATATTTATTTTACCAGTTACTTTAGGAATAAAAGCTATTTCAAAGTTTTTTTCTGCATAATATTTTCCATTTACAATTCTTTCTCCACTTTCTTTAGAACTTTCAAAAACATTAAAATCAGAAAAATTATTAGAAATAACCTTTTCAAGCATATCCAGATTAACATCTCCAGACAGCTTTAAAGTAAGAACTACAGATTCTCCAAATTTTATTTTGTCATTATTCCAAGAATAATCTCCTTTCAACTCTCCAACAATTTCTTGAAAACCTGCTGGTTTTCCAGCTGGAAGAGGAAGAATATTAATATCCATTTCTTTGGCACCTAGATATACAGGTGCAGAAGTACTTCCAAATACAAAATTGTCATTGGGATTACTTTCAGTTACACCAACATATCCACCCTTTATTAATTTTTCTCCAGAGGAATTAGCCTGTAACAGAGCTTGATAAAGAGTTATTTCTAACCCTCTCTTCCCATTTTCATCAGTGAAATATTTTTCAGTATAACCACCTCTGTTGTTTGCAGGAGTTATATCTTTTACAGAAAGATCTCCAAAGTTTGGTCTGTCTATATATTGCAGATTTCTCAATGGAACAGTAGTCAATAATTTTTCTTCAAATGGTATTTTTTGACCAAAATAAAAAGTATTTTTTTCTTTCAAATTATCCTGAAGGGTTATTTTTCCTTCAACATTAACTTTGGCTTTTTTTGAAACATTTATATTTATAGAATTTGAAGTTTCATTTTTTCCATTTACTTTTAAAGTAAAACTTCCCTCTTTAAGAGGAATTATAGTGTATATATCTGACTTTGAACTTGTAGATTTACCATTTATTATAGAATAATTTGATTGACTTCCTTTAGAAGCTATTTTAAAATTTTCTATTCCATCTATTGTATAATCTTTTTTGTCACTGTCTAAAAATTTTACCTGTAGAGATATAGGTTCATTTATAGATGGATCGTTGTTACTGACATCTAAGATTATTTCAGAAAATGTAAAACTGCTGATAAGTAAAAAAAGCAGTAAATTAAAAAGTTTTTTCATTTTTCACCTCTACCATCTATTATTAGAATTTCCAGTACCTATATTTATAACTCTTTCATTGTTTTTAAAGGATTGCTTTTCATTACCTTCCAGTCTTTTTAGAATAGCTCTGACTTCTCCTTCTCTTCCTTCATCTTTAGAGTCTATAGGCTGTACCTCACCTTGAGGAATATTATTTTGTTTATTATCCTGTTCATTATTCTGATCTTGCTTATCATTTTGTTTATCTTGATTATTTTGGTTTTGTTGATCCTGTTTATTATCCTGCTCATTATTCTGATCTTGTTTATCATTTTGCTTATCTTGATTATTTTGGTTTTGCTGATTCTGCTTATTATCCTGTTCATTATTCTGGTCTTGCTTATCATTTTGTTTATCTTGATTATTTTGGTTTTGCTGCTTATCATTTTGTTTATCTTGATTATTTTGGTTTTGCTGATTCTGCTTATTATCCTGTTCATTATTCTGATCTTGTTTATCATTTTGCTTATCTTGATTATTTTGGTTTTGCTGATTCTGATTATTTAAATCTTCTATCTTTTTTAAAACTATCTCGTAGTTCTTTTTAATATTAACATCATTGGAAGTTTTCATAGCAAGCTTATATTCCTCAAGAGCAGCTTTATAATTTTTTATAGCTTCCTCAGGATTTTGCTGTACAGCTTCATCTCCAAGAAAGGCATATGAATTTCCCCTGATAAAATAATCTGTACTGGGAGTTTCAGTGATTTCCTTATATTTTTTTTCTTCATAAAGAGATTTAATAATATTATTTCTAACTTCACTATTTTCTTTTATTTCTAAAGATTTATTATATTCATTTCGAGCTTCCTGAAACTTCATTTCTTTAAAGAAAGAGTTTCCTTTACTGTTGTAGTAATAAGCCTGTGTTCTATTAAAAGAAGCAGCAAAAGCCACAAGTGAAAGTATAAGAACAGCAAGACATATTATTTTATTCTTCATCTTTTGCCCCTCCTCTTATGAAGTAACCAAGAAGAATAAGAAGCATTCCAATGCTTAAAGGTATTTGAAAATATCTTTTATATATTTTCATACTTTCATTCCTTTGATTTTTTCTTTCTAAATTAATAGTATCCCTAAAGAAATTAGCAGTGTCATCTTTAAGGTTATTTACTTCATAGTATTTTCCATCACTTTCTGAAGAAAGTTTCTTTAAAAAGTCAGAGTTAAGTTTACTCACAACAGCAGAGCCATATTGATCTTTTATAAACCCAAGTTTTTTACCATTAATATATTCTGGAATTATAGTTCCTTCTTCAGTACCAATACCTATTGAGAAAACATTCATTTTATTATCTTTTACAAATTTTAAAGATTTTTCATCAAAATCTCCACCATCTGAAAGAACAATTATAGTTTTATTGTCACTGTTAATTTCTTTAAAAGATTTTTCAGCAAGCTCTAAGGCTTGGTAGAGTTCAGTTCCACCACCAGAAATTAAATTAGTGTCTAAAGCGTTAATATAATTTTTACCAATGGAATAATCATCAGTAAGGGGCATTTGGATGTATGCACTATCAGAGAAGGGAATAAATCCAATTCTATCTCCTTTTAAACCTTGAAGAAGATTTTCTAAAGTTCTTTTTGCTGCTTCCAGTCTATTGGGATAGACATCTTCAGTCATCATAGATCTTGATGTGTCAATAAGAGCATATATATTTAATCCCTTAACTTCAACAGTATCTTCATCTAAAAGTTTTTGAGGAGATAATAGAGCTATAACTACCATAATGGCACCAAGAGTCATAAATATAATTTTAATTATTTGCACAAAATTGTATTTTTTTAATTTGAGTATATCAAGTATCCTGTTTCTTTTACTCATACCAATTATCATAAAGAAGAGAATGAGTGCAGGAACTATTATATATACAATATAATTTATATTTCCAAATTCCAAGTTATTCACCTCTTATTATGGTATTCTGATATAGAAAACATATTCAAAAAATATTCCTAAAACTAAAAGTATCAAAGAAAGTTTTAATAAGTTTTCAAAAAGTTCATGCTTGTCATAGAATGTCCTTCCATCTATCTTTGTTTTTTCCAAGGTATCTATTTTATTAAAAATTTCTTTAAACTCTTTACTGTCACTGGCTCTGAAATATTCTCCACCAGTAGTTTCAGCAATACTTTTTAACATATTTTCATCAAGTTCTGTATTTTGAATTGTTTTATGTCCAAAAAATGAAGGAACTTTAATTTCTTTTGCTCCAATACCAATAGTATATATTTTTATATCAAGTTCCTTAGCAATATCAGCAGCAGCAGATGGACTCATTTCTCCAGAGTTATTTTCTCCATCAGTTAAAAGTATTATAATTTTAGATTTTGCTTCAGAGTCTTTTAATCTGTTCAAAGCAACTCCGATTCCCATACCAATAGCAGTTCTTGTATTACTTGTTATATCATCAACAGTAAGTTTTCCTGTCATTTCTTTAATTACATTATGATCAAATGTAAGAGGAACTTTTGTATAGGCATCTCCACCAAATACAATAAGAGATAATCTATCATTTGCTCTTTTATCTATAAATTCACTGAGAACCTCTTTAGCTTTTTCCAGACGGTTTGGAGTAAAATCCTCTTGTAACATAGACTGTGAAAGGTCTAAGGAGATAGCAATATCAATACCATCTTTTTTCACAATTCTATTTTCTGATAATAGCTGAGGTCTGGCTAAAGCAACTGTCATTATTATCAATGAAAAAAGCATGAAATATTTTCCAATAAGATATTTTTTGGTTTTTAATTTAAACTTTTTAATCGGTTCTATTCCAGGAACTTCAATTCCTTGACTTTTTCTTTTTTTGAAAAAAAGAAAAAGGATAATAGGTATTAGAATAAGGAAGTATGGTGATGCAAATTTAAACATTATTCTTTTACCTCCTTTAATTTTCCATATATTTCAAAAGCTTTTTCTTTACTCTGCTGAAAATAGTCCACTCTATTTTTAGAAAACTTATAATTATCTAACCATTCAATGAATCTGATGTCTTCATCATTAAGATTTTTAATTGGAGAATAAATACCATTGATAAAGTGAGATCCATATTTTTTATCGATATACTCCCTAAGTGCATAACTCATTTCATAGAACCATTTATCATCTGATAATGCATTCATTTCATTTTCAAATTTTTCTTCTGGATTAAGAAGAATAGTTTTATCTTTTTTTATTTTTAAACTAAAAAGAATAATTAAAAGAGCTCCAATTCCTGTTATAGAACTAATAAGAGTTACATATGGAAATTGATGAAGAAATAAATTCTTATTGTTTTCATCAGAGAGGTTAATAAATATTTCTTTATCTTCAGGAGTTAAAAGTGATTTTATATCTATATTTATTTCTTTGTTACCTATATTTATTATATTCTTACCAGTTTTAAATCCTCTTATAGAGAGAATAATTGTACCATCTTTTCCATCTTTTATATTCTCTATAGAAAATTCTGTATTTTTAAAAGAATCTATTATTTTATCTTTGGATACTCCTGTTATTTGTAAAGTAATTGTATCTCCTACATTGATATCCTTTGCTGAAAGAACAAGAGATAATGTCATAAAAATTATAATCAGTATTTTTTTCATAATGCCCTCCTTCTTTTAAAAAAATTAGAAAGAGTAACAACATAATCCTCATCAGTATAAAGATTGAGTATATTTTTAGGAATATCTTCATTGAGTGTAATATCCTTATTAAAATTTTCTATTACTGTTTCTTCTCCTGTTTCAGAATCTATCATATTAAATATAGCACCTTTTGGAAGTACTTCATATTTTCTGTCTGCAATCCTTATAGGAATAAGGTCATGTTTTTGTGCTGTAACAGCCATAGATTTTTCATAACCACTATCTATAAAATCAGAGATTAAAAATACAATAGCCCTTCTTTTTGCTATTTTGTTTAGAAAATCAAGTGCTTTGGATATATCTGTTCTTTTACCTTGTGGTTCAAAACTTAATAAATTATCTAATATAACAAGAGAATGATTTCTTCCTTTTTTTAGTGGAATAAATTTTTCTATTTTATCTGTAAATAAAACGGCTCCTACTTTGTCACTATTTTTATTAGCACTGAATGCAAGGCTTCCTACTAATTGACATAATAGATCTTTTTTAGCATAAAAACTGTTTGATTTGGAAATATCAATAAGAAAAAATATAGCAAGTTCTCTTTCTTCAGTAAACTCTTTTACATAAGTTTTTCTTTGTCTTGCACTTACTTTCCAATCTATTTTCTTAACATCATCTCCAGGAGTGTATCTTCTTATGTCAGAGAATTCCATTCCATTTCCTTTGAAATATGAACGATATTTTCCTGCAAATAATTCATCAGCAAGTATGGAAGAAGCTATTTCTATCTTTTTTATTTTTTTAAGAATTTCTGCTCTGTTCATAACTCCTCCTATTCAGACTATGGCAGCTCAACTATTTCAAGTATATCAGTGATAATATCTTCTACTTTTTTTCCTTCAGCTTCTGCCTCATATGTAAGAATCATTCTATGACGAAGTACATCAAAAATAACTCTTTTTATATCTTGAGGAATGACATGATCTCTTCCTTCTAAAAAAGCATTTGCTTTAGCAGATACAACAAGTGCTATTGAAGCTCTTGGTGATGCTCCACAAGCAATATAATTATTAGTTTCTCTTGTTTTAAATACTATATCAAGAATATAGTCCATAAGCTTTTCATCTATATGAATTTCTCTTATAATCTGTTTGATTTTTTCTATTTTTTCTTTGTTTAATATTTCATCTATTTGAATAGAATCAAAATCAGTTACAGAAGTGAGAAGTTTAAGCATATCCTTTTCTTCAGCTTTTGTAGGATATTCAATTTTTACTTTCATTAAGAATCTATCCTGTTGTGCTTCTGGTAAAGGATAAGTACCATCTTGCTCAATAGGGTTTTGTGTAGCAAGTACAATAAAAGGTCTATCCAGTTTAAAAGTTTCACTAGCTATTGTAATTTGTTTTTCCTGCATAGCTTCAAGCAATGCTGACTGTACTTTAGCAGGTGCTCTATTGATTTCATCTGCAAGTATTATATTAGCAAAAATAGGGCCTTTTTTAGTATAAAAATCACCAGTTTTTTCATTGTATATTTCAGTACCTATGATATCACTGGGAAGTAAATCAGGAGTGAACTGTATTCTTGCAAATTTTAAACCTAATGTTTGAGCTAAAGTATTTACAGTTAAAGATTTTGCCAATCCTGGAAGTCCTTCTAAAAGGATGTGGTTACCAGTAAGAATACCAATAAGGATTTTTCTTACCATATCCTCTTGACCAATTATTTTTTTTTCAATTTC
Organism: Fusobacterium sp.; assembly: GCF_032477075.1. NCBI lineage: Bacteria > Fusobacteriati > Fusobacteriota > Fusobacteriia > Fusobacteriales > Fusobacteriaceae > Fusobacterium > Fusobacterium sp. The sequence continues at coordinate 36,767 of NZ_JAWDXO010000039.1, forward strand.
CTTTTTCAAAGAAAGAATATTCTCTCTTTCAATTTTGATTTGTTCTTTTAGATTTTCCATTGATGCCTCCTTGTTGAATGTTTCTATTATTTATATTAATAAGTTATAGAGCTATTCCTTTTTACAACATTATATTAGACGAAAAAAATCATAAAATTGTTGAAACTTTTTTAAATTGAACTTAATTTTTATTTTACAATATTTCCTTTCTCTATGCTATAATTATATTAGCATTATAAAAGGGTGGTTTCAATGAAAATAAAAGATATAAAGAAAAAAAATATTTCTAAAATCTTAAATGCATTAAGAAAAAACAACAATACATCTAAAAAAGACCTTTCAGAAATTATAAATCTTTCACCAAGTACACTTACAGAAATATGTTCTGATTTGCTGGAGCAGGGGATAATAAAAGAGCTCGGAGAGGTAAATAGTGATAAGCCAGGAAGAAAAAAAGTAATTTTGTCTATAAATTATGATTATAAAAAAATAATAGGAATAGATATAAAAAATAATTTTTTCTCACTTACTCTTACTAATTTAAAAGGAGATGTAGAGACTCAAAAATATTTTAACAGAGATACTTCAGAAGTATATATTTTTTTAAATGAACTCATAAGTGAGACAAAAAAATTTATATCTGAGAATAGTCTAAATAAGAAAGATTTGCTGGGAATAGGAATAAGTATAGTGGGAGCTATTGATTTTAATACTGGTTCTACTATGAATTTTATTGGATTTTGGAATGAATCTGTACCTTTAAAAAAAATAATAGAGGATAAATTAGAGATTCCAATTTATGTAAATAATAATGTAAAAAATTTAGCTATTTATCAAATGTTTTTAGATGAAGAACTTTCTGATTTCTTTTTTCTAAAATATGGAACAGGAGTAGGAGGAAGTCTGGTTATTCAAAGTGAACTTTTTAAAAAAGAATCTTCACTGAGTGGTGAGATAGGACATTCAATAATCAATAATGATGAAAATATATGTCCTATATGTAAAAGAAAAGGCTGCTTTGAAAATAATTACTCAGAAAGGGCTGTTCTTGAAAAAATTGAAAGAATATATTCTAAGGAAAGTACTCCAATTATATTTTCTCTGACTTCTGGAGATAAGAGTAATCTTTCTTTTGATATTATACTTAAAGCAGGAGAGTCAGGAGAAATAGCTGTGCTTAAAACTCTTCAGGAGGCAGCAGACTATCTGGCAATTTTAATTCTGAATATGTTTACTCTATTTTATCCTAAAAAAATAGTTCTATGTGGTAATATCTTTAAAAATGATGTATTTATCAATTATCTTTTTGGATATATTCACAACAAGCAAATATTTGATTTTAAAAAAATAATATCTGTGAGCAGTATTTCTGATAAAGAGGAAAGATGTGCTCCAATATTTTCAGTATTAAAAGAGAGATTTTATATGCTATAAGTAAGATGATAGGCTGCTAGAAATTAGTAATTTGTTTATTGGTTATTAATTCTTTCAGCTTTTTTTATTTAATAAAAATGACTAGTTTTTTTTCTGATTTCATATTGAATATTCTTATTTTTTTCAATTATTTTTTATTAAAAAAATACTGAAATAAAAGAATTAAATCTTCACTTCAGTATTTTTATATAATAAACTATTTTAAAATTATAATGTTATTTTTTTATTATGTTTCTTTCTCTGATTTTCAGTTTTTTGATTTTATATTTTTTAGTGTAACAGTTTTTTGTTTTGTTATACTGTTTGTTTTACAGTTTCTTTTACTTTAGCTGTTCCCATCTTATCCACTAAAGTAAATAGCACAGCAGAAGAAATAACATAGACAGCAGTTATTACCATGAATTTATTTCCAATGTTTTCTGTAAGGCCAATTAAACCCTTTCGAGAAAGGAGTATATAGACATACACAGTTGTTGTTATTATTAAAGAACTCATAGGTTTTGCATATCTCCAGTGTATTAAAGAAATTTCAGCTTTTCTGCTCTGTACATATGGGTTTTTCATAGGAGCTATATACCCAATAATAACCATAATTACTACACAAAGAAGAAATAATATACCTAGTACATGAAGAAAACTTATATTAACCTTATACACAAACTGCATCATACCATAAAGAAACATGAACACAAAAATAGCAACCTTAGCTGCAATAGCAGGTATTTTCCTTGAGAAAAAGCCTACAAATACTATTACAAGAGTTGGAACATTGAAAAATCCCATAAATTTTTTCATAAATTCAAATAATCCATTTGGTGCATTTACTATATATGGTGCTACTAAAATAGCAAGAATACCAAGAACAGTTCCAAATATTTTTCCGACTGTTACCAGTTTTTTATCCTCTATATTAGGATTGACAATAGGTTTATATAAATCTAAGCAAAATAATGTAGAAGCAGAATTTAAAGCAGAATTGAAAGAACTTAAAATAGCTCCAAAAAGTACTGCTCCAAAGAATCCTACTAATGGAGTAGGAAGAACTCTATTTACAAGTATAGGATAAGCAAAATCACCTTTAGTTATCTCATTTCCATATAAATGAAAAGCAATTATTCCAGGAATTGCTAGAATTATAGGTGCAAATATTTTTAAGAATCCTGCATAAATAACTCCCTTTTGTCCTTCAGCCAAACTTTTAGCTCCAAATGCTCTTTGTACTATTGCCTGATTTGTACACCAGTAAAATGTATTGATTAATATAATTCCTGTAAAAAGTGTAGAAAATGGAACTGGTGCAGCAGCATTTCCCACAGCATTTAGTTTTTCAGGATGATTTAATATTAATTTTTCAATTCCTTGAGTAAAACTTCCATCACCTAAAACTTTTAATCCTAAAACAGGAATAAGTAATCCACCAGCTATAAGCCCAACACCATTGATAGTATCAGAAACAGCAACTGCTTTTAATCCACCAAATATAGCATAGATTCCTCCAATGATACCTATTCCCCATATAGTTAGAATGAGAGCAGCCTGTTCTGATATTCCAAACATTGCTGATATGTTAAATAGAGAATTTAGAGCAACTCCTCCAGAATATAATACTACAGGAAGAAAAATAACTCCAAGACTTATCAGAAAAAGAATTGCTACTATATTTCTTGTTACCTTATCATATCTCTCTTCAAGAAATTGAGGAACAGTTGTAAATCCACTTGTAAGGTATCTTGGAAGAAAATATAATCCCATGAAAATTAAGGTAATACCAGATGTTACTTCATATCCAATTACAGATAGTCCTCCCATAAATGCATTTCCATTCATTCCTACTAGTTGTTCTGTGGAGAGATTAGTTAATAATAGAGAACCAGCTATAACCACACCACTCAAACTTCTTCCACCTAAAAAATAGCCACTGTTAGAATCAAGATTTTCATTTTTTGTAAGATACCAAGATATTACTGCAACTAATGCAGTAAAGAAAATAAATGTAACCACTGCTAATAGATTCATACTTCACCCCTTTTAAATATGTATTATCAATATATTTTAATTAAGCCTGTTTTATTCTTGGCATCCACATTGGTTCTTTTCCAAGTTCAGCCCAAATATATTTTAAAAGTAGTTCGCTTTTTAATTCTTTATATTCTATATTATTCCACAAATTGTTCAATTCTTTAGGATCTTCTTTTAAATCAAAGAGTTCTCCATATGTCTGATTATAATATACAGTTAATTTATATCTTTCATCAACATAAGTTTTTAAATGTATGGTAGTAGGTTCATGATGATTTTCGCAAATAATATGATTTCTGAGTTTTATATTTTCATCTGCCCATGCTTTGCTTTGATCTATTCCAGTCATATCATAAGGTATTTTTATTCCACACATACTCAAAAAAGTAGGAGCAAGATCCACTAATGATTGAAGAGAGTGAGAAAGCTTATTTTCAGGAACAATGTTAGGATATTTTACAATAAAAGGTATTTTAATAAGATCTTCATAATGGAAAGGACCTTTTCTGATAAGTCCATGCTGTCCCACAAAATGTCCATGATCAGTAGTAAAAACTATTATGGTATCATCAGCAAGGCCTAATTCCTCTAATTTGTCCAGAATTTTACCTATATATTTATCCATCATTGACACCATTCCATAGTATAAAGCAAGATCTTTTTTAATATCTTCTTTTTTTTGAAGATGTGAGTGCATTCCATGAATACCGAATCCAGTTTCTTTATATTCACTGAAGTCTGGATTTTCTTCCTGTGTTTTTTTAAAATGAGGCGGATTATATCTATGATCATCATTTAGAGTATCTTCATCTATAGTAAGTTTTTCAGGATCATACATAGATGCCCAAGGTTCAGGTATAAAGTATTCTGGATGAGGATCAAAGAAACTTGCCCAAAGAAAGAAACTTTCATCATTATTTTTATACTCTTCAAGTATACTGCTACATCTTTCAGCTATCCATGAATTATAATGATATTCTTCAGGAATTTCCCATTTTCCCCAGTTTCTCTTACTGTTAAGAATATTTCCTTCTTTTTCTACTAAGATTTCCAGTCTGGGATACTCTTCTTCACTCATGCAACCAGTAGGACTTAAATAGTAGTTTCTCCAGTTCTTACATCCTTTTTCTTCCAGCCAGATAGCATAGTGCTGTCCTACATGAGACTCATTAGTATGATTTCTTGCAAGTTCCACATGATCAAATCCATAGAATCTGTCTTTATAATTTTTCCAGAATTCAAGGTCCTGTAAATAAGGATAAGCTTCTAAAGATGAAAATTCTTCTGTAGATGCTAATGGCTGAAAATGTGCTTTTCCAATTAAGGCACTTCTATAACCATTTTCTCTAAATATATTTCCAATTGTATTTTCATTTTCTGATAATTTAGTTCCTAAAGTCCAAGCTCCATGCTGACTTGGATATTTTCCAGTGATAATAGATGCTCTGGTAGGTGTACAAGTAGGATTAGGACAGTAAGCTCTGTCAAAAGTAGTTCCTTCTTTAACTAATCTATCAAGATTAGGAGTAAGGATTTCCTTATTAAAAGCACCTATGGTGTTAAAGTGTTGTTGATCACTAGTTATCAACAAAATATTAGGTCTTTTTTTCATAAAAATTTCTCCTTGAAATAATTGATTTTAGTTACGAATTAATTATAAGGTTATAATATAATAATTATTTCAATATGTCAATAAATAATATAAAATTATTTTATAATTATATTATTTGTACTGATATTAACCGATATATAAAACATATATTTATTTTTAGTAACGAAAATATTGAAAAATGGAAGGGTAATAAAAAACTCCCTGTTCATGCAGGGAGTTTTTTATGAATGATTGACGGTTTGTGAGCTATTATTTACTTTTGTTTAAAAGTTCTTTTCCAGGGATTCCAGGTTTAGTCATTTCAAATGGATTTAAAATGATATCTAAATCTTCCTTACTTAGTAATCCTCTTTCAAGAACTATTTGTGCAACTGGAGTTCCAGTTTTTATAGATAATTTAGCTATTTCAGCTGCATTTTTATATCCAATATGTGGGTTAAGAGCTGTGATAATACCAACACTTCTATCTACCCAAGCTTTACAGTTTTCTTCTTGAGCTGTGATCCCTTTCAAACAATTATCTATGAAAGTTTTAATTCCATTTTTTAATATTTCTATTGATTGGAATAGATTAAAGAATAAAACTGGTTCAAATACATTTAGTTCTAATTGTCCTGCTTCAGCAGCTTTTACTATAGTGATATCATTTCCAAAAATTTGAAAACATACTTGATTTAATACTTCAGGAATAACTGGATTCACTTTACCAGGCATGATTGAAGAACCAGGTTGTTGTTGAGGTAAAGCAATTTCTGCTAATCCAGCTTTTGGTCCAGAAGCCATAAGTCTTAAATCATTAGCAGTTTTTGAAAGATTTACAGCACAAGTTTTTAGTGCAGAAGATAACCATACAAAACTGTCAAGATTTCTAGTTCCATCAACTAAATCTGGTGATTGCTTGAAATCAAATCCAGAAACTTCAGAAAGAATCCTGACAACATTTTCTACATAATTAATATCAGCATTAATACCAGTTCCAACAGCAGTTGCCCCCATGTTCACATAAGTGAGTTCTTCTACTGCTCCTTTTATTCTTTTGATATCTCTTGCTACTGGACCAGAAAATGCTCTGAATTCTTGCCCTAATCTAATAGGTACAGCATCTTGAAGATGAGTTCTTCCCATTTTGATTACATGGTCAAATTCTTCTCCTTTAGTTTGTAATGTATCAAAAAGTTCTTGTAAAGAAACTAATAAATCTTTTATCATAAATTGAACTGTCAATTTTCCAGCAGTTGGGACAACATCATTAGTTGATTGTCCATAGTTTACATGGTCATTTGGATGACATTTATCATATTTTCCAAGTTCTCCACCTAATATTTCATTAGCTCTGTTAGCAATAACCTCATTCATATTCATATTCATAGAAGTTCCTGCTCCACCTTGAATAACATCAGTGATAAATTGATCCCTAAATCCTCCAGCTATTATTTCGTCAGCAGCTTGAATCATAGCAGCTTCTACTTCTTGTGGAATAACTCCTGCTTCATAATTTGCCTTTGATGTTGCTTTTTTTACATATGCTAATGCTTTTATAAAAGTATCACTTACTTTGTAACCAGTAATGTGGAAGTTATTTTGTCCTCTAAGAGATTGTACTCCATAATATGCGTCTGCTGGTACTTCTAAAGTTCCAATTGAATCGCTTTCTAATCTGCATTTTACCATTCTTACCCCTCCTAATTAATATCCTCACAATAATGATACAGGGTAAATTAATATTTTTCAAGATAGAAAGTACCAAAAAAAGCTTCAAAAAATATATGAAGTTCGCAATTAAAATATACTGATTAAATAATTATATATTTATTTAATAAAAATGAAAATAAATATATTTTTTTTAAATGTTATGAAAATATCTTATCACAAATTTATTATATCATTTCAAGCATTCTGAGTAAACAGAAAAATTAATTTGTTTCCAATTTATTTTCATATTGCTATTTATTTTTATCTTTAATATTTCATTTTCATCAATAATACTTTTTATAGAATGATTAAAAATAGTATGAAGATTTTTTTTATCAGGAGCTATAACCTTATTTATTTTATTATTTATTTTTAAGATTTTTTCATTTTTATAATGAATTTTTCCTTCAATAGCAACGGCTACATTCAGTTCTTTATCAATAAATTCCCTGTCTGTGATATCTTTTATTCTCACTACTGCTTCAAATAAATCCTCCTCTCTCAATGTACTTGGAATAGTTACTTCAAGTTCAAAGTTATCAGAAGTTATAGAGGAATTATTATCAAAAACAAAATTGTACTGGCTTATAGTCTGTTCACCACACATATCTATCTGCATAAGTTTTTTTATTTCTTCAGGAGTATATTCCTTTCCTATAAGGTACATTAATTTTGTAACAGCAGCTTCTGGAGTTAAATCAACACCACTTATAACACCTGCATCTGTAAGTTTTGCACTTGATTCATATAATCCCATTTTCACAAAACCTTTTGTACATTGAGTAATATCCACTATTACTATACCTTTAGAGGAAATATATTTAAGTACATTTAAAAATTCTTCATTGGTAGGTGCATTTCCATTTCCAAAAGTTTTCAATATAACACCTTTTATTTCATCTGTACTTTCAAATATAGTTTTCAAATATTGAGGATTTAATCCTGGAAATAATTCAAGAATAATAACTTTATTATTCATATATCCATCTACATAAAAATTTTTGTTTAAAGGTCTGTCAAGAATTCTATCTTTTATTATTCTAATATCTCCACCAATTTCTCCGATAGCAGGATAATTTGGAGAAGAAAAACCAAAATAATTTGTAGCATCTATTTTCCTTGACCTGTTCCCCCTCATTAAAGTATCTCTAAAGAAAATACAAACTTCAGGAACAAGTTTTACTCCATATAAATCATTACCAGCTATTTGTATGGCAGTAACAAGATTTTGAAGAGCATCGCTTCTTGGAAACTGTAAGGGTACCTGTGAACCAGTCAAGACTACAGGCTTATCAAGATTTTTAAGCATGAATGAAAGAGCTGAAGCTGTAAATGCCATAGTATCAGTTCCATGAAGTACAACAAATCCTCTATAATTTTCATAATTTTTTTCAATTATACCAGCTATATTGATCCAGATTTCTGGCGACATATCTGATGAGTCAATCAATGGTGAAAATTGATAATAATCTGTTGAAAATTTTTCAAGAACAGGATGTTCTTTTGCGATTTCATTCCAGTCATTAGCTGGTCTTAATGGACTATTAGGATCACCTTTTTCACTATTTACCATTCCTATAGTTCCACCTGTGTTGATAATCAAAACTTCATCTAGCATTTTTTCCTCCAAAATTGATATTATTTTCTAAATTATACTTATAAATCGAAAAAAAAACAATAGATAAATAGTTTCCAAAATATTTCTAGATTTAAACTTTAAATTATACTTAAGAAATGGTATAATTACCAAGGGAGGAACAAATGAAGGATAATATAGCTCTAATTGGTTTTATGGGAAGTGGAAAAAGCACTATAGGCAGAGTTCTGGCCAAATACTTAGATATGAAATTTATTGATATAGATAAAATGATCTCTGCACGAGAAAAAATGACTATCCCTGAAATATTTGAAGAAAAGGGAGAAGCTTATTTCAGAAAATTAGAGAGAGAGATTGTTTATGAAGAATCTTTAGATAATAATATAATTATTGCTACAGGAGGAGGAGTCATTATAGACAATGAAAATATAAAAACTCTAAGAGAAACTTCGTTTATTGTGTATTTAGATTGTACTATTGAATGTATATATGAAAGAGTAAGACATAGTAAAGGAAGACCTCTTCTTAATGTAGATGATATGTTTGAGAAAATAAAAGAGCTTCATTCTAAAAGAGAGATATTATATAGAATATCAGCTGATTTTAGCGTGAAAATAGATATAGAAAGTAACATGTATGATACTGCTGAAAAAATAAAAGAAGCTTATATTTATAACAGTTAAAATAAGGAGGGATTTTTTATGTGTAATGAAAATCGTTTAAAGGGGAAACTTGCCTTGATTACTGGAGCTACAAGTGGAATAGGAAAGTCTTGTGCAGAAAAACTTGCAGGAATGGGAGTTAATCTTATTCTTACTGGAAGAAGAAATGAAGTATTAAATGAAGTGAAAAATGAAATAGAAAAAAAATATGAAGTAAAGGTACTCGCTATGCAGCTTGATGCAAGAAATTATGAAGAGATTGCAAAGGAATTAGCTGCTCTTGAGGGAGAATGGAAAAATATAGATATACTTGTTAATAATGCAGGACTTGCTTTAGGAATGGAAAAAATATATTCTAATTCTGCTAAAGATATAGATGCTGTTATAGATACAAATGTAAAAGGTATGCTTTATATGATAAGAGAAGTAGTACCTGGAATGATAGAAAGAGATAAACCTGCTCTTGTAGTAAATATTGGATCAGTAGCAGGAGATGCAGCATATGCAGGAGGAGCAGTATACTGTGCTTCTAAAGCAGCAGTAAAAACTCTTTCTGATGGACTTAGAATAGATTTAGTAGATACAAAGGTGAAAGTAACTAATATAAAACCTGGATTAGTTGAAACTAATTTTAGTGTAATAAGATTCAAAGGAGATAAGGATAAAGCTGATAAAGTTTATAAGGGAATAGAAGCTCTTACTCCTGATGATATAGCAGATACTGTTATGTATATTTGTAATTTGCCTGATAATGTACAGATTCCTGAAATTGTGATGACACCTATGTTTCAAGCTGATGGTCGTACAGTCCACCGTTTCGGGTAATTGGACATTCAGTTATTGATTATTAAATTTTTAAAAGAGAAAGGGATTTTCTTCTTTTTGTTTTCATTAAAGAATATTTAGAAAGAGTATTATATGGAAAAAATAAAAAAACTATTAGAAGAAATGGATAAAATTAATCATAAAATAACGTTGATAAATTTTTATTACAATAAACTCAATTATTTTTTAATTTTAGAGAAATTAAAAAAAATTGAAAAAATAAATAAATATGCTTCTATAAAATTAACTTTTATACGAGAAAAAGATCAAAAGGAAATTACTATAGAAGCAAATTCAAGTAAATTTTTAATAGATAGAGAAACTTTAATAAAATATTTTGAAGTTGATTCAAATAAAATAAATGATTTCTCAAAATATTTATTTGTTGTATTTATTAATAGCATTCCTGAAAATATACCAAATCTAAATGATAAAGAAAAGAAAATAATAATAAATTATATTAATAAACAAGAAAAAGAAGAAGAAAAAATATATTGTACTGGTTTAATGAGAAATGGGATTAAAAATGGAAAACAAAATACTAGAACTCCTCTTAATTTAGAAAAAACGAGAATTTTATATCCAAAATTATATGAAAATTTTAAAAATGATGAAACAATTAGTTTTAAATATTCATCTAAAACAGAAGATGAAAAAGAATATTTAGAAATACTTGAAAATTTTTATAAACAAAAATAATTATTGCTAAAGGCAAAACAATTAACAGGAAAAATATAAGCAGCTAGAAATATTGAAAAAAATAGTTTTTCTTTTTTATTAAAAAAATTAATTAAAAAAGCCCTTATCATAAGAGCTTTTTTTTATTTCTTAGGAAATTATAATTTGATAAATTTGCTGAAAAAATAAAAAATATTAATTATTTTGGATTCATATTAGATATATTTAATCGAATAAGATTAAAATTGACAGCATAAAAAAGCTGATTGTTAGTCAGCTATTTATGGAGCCTGTATGTATATTAAAATATGATATTTTTTTAACTTTCATTCTGGTGTTACATTTAAAACAATAAAAAGGATTTACTCCAAAAGTTTTCCATATTTCAAGT
>NZ_JAWDXO010000040.1 GCF_032477075.1 Fusobacterium sp.
GGAAATAACTTATTCTTAGAACCATATGGAACATTATCATATACATATATAGATCAAGATGGAGCAGATGAGGGAAACAAAGCTTTAGCTATAGAAACACATTCAAAGTCATTTGACTATACAGCAGCAAAAGTGGGAGTAGACCTTAAAAAAGTAATACCACATGAAAAAGGAAAGAGTACACTTTCAGCGGGGGTAAGCTATACAAGAATATTAAGTGGAGCAGATGAGGAATATATCACAGGAAGATTCAAAGGTGGAAGTGACTTTGATATACTTGTTGCTCATAAGAATGAACATAGTATAGGATTAAATGCCAAATATGCTCTGGAACTTGAAAATGGAGTACTCTTTGATGTAAAAGGAACTTATGCAGTGGAAAGAGATTCGCACAATGATTCAGGTAAAAACAAAACAAAAGGTGAATGGATAGTAGGAGCAGGGCTTGGATATAAGTTCTAAAATAATAAAACATAAAACTCTCTTTATAAAAAGTAATTTATCTGCCTTTTATAAAGAGAGTATTTTTTATTCTTCACTAATATCTGAAAAAGATTGCCCAATTATAAGATCAAGAGCAATATCAAGGGAATCCTTAAATCTTTTTTCTATCATCATAAATAATTTTAAAAGAATTTCCTTCTCATCAGATAGATTCAGATATTGAGTTGTGAAATCATCATCATTTTTTTCAGCCTCTTCCATAAGTTCATATATTTCAAATAATTTTAAAATTATTGTGTCTTCCTTATCAAAAGATTTTTGCTGCTTTATTTTCTTAATTTTTATTTTTATATATTCTAAAATGACTTCTTCTTTCCATGTATTGCTTTCGGTAATATAATAATCATAAATAGAATCTTTAAGAATTTTTTCTAAATTTTTAACAGGGAAAAATTTTCCAAAAGTTGATATATTTATATCTAAAAACTCCTGTTCTAAATCAATTATATTTTCTTCTAATTCTTTTTCTGCCATAGTATTATTCTCCTATACAGTAACATCTTTTATCCATTTTAAAGTTTTATATCTGAATAATGAAGAAGCAAGCTTTATAACTTCTGAAAAATCTGCTATTCCAACTAAAATATAAACTGGAACTTTGTAATATGCTCCAATGAAAGCCACTGGAACAGCATAGAGCCACAAAGGAAATATATCTAAACAAAATGCTACTTTTGTATCTCCTCCAGCTCTAAATAATCCTATCAACAGAGTCCAGTTAATCATTTTTAGAAAAACAAACATACCAACAGTTCTCAGAGTTTTCACAGCCATTATATGTGTTTCTGGTGGCAGATGATATAATGAAACAATAGTATTAGTAAGACCTTGAACAAGAAGAAGACTGAACACAGCCATTCCAAAAGCTATTTGCAGTATTTTTCTTGAATAGACAACAACTTTGTTTTTATCCCCTTTACCAATAGTGTGTCCAATTATAACAGAAGCTGAGTTAGATATTCCCATAAATAATATAGAAGAAATAGCAGTAATAATATCAGCTATCTGTACACATGCAGCTTGTGTTGTTCCAAGTTTTGAATAGGCTACTGAAAGAGAAACTACTCCAAGTATCCACAACATTTCTGTAAGAAGAACAGGGGTAGAAATTTTTATTATTTCTTTTACAAGATTTCTAGGAAGCTTTAAATATGATTGAAAATTTCCTTTCAGATTAAAATCTTTTTTATAAACTATAAATAAAATAGTTGAAAGTTCTAGTATTCTTGCAATAACAGTAGCTAAGGCAGCTCCTCTCTCTTCTAAACGAGGAAACCCAAGATTACCATATATAAAACAATAATTGAAAAATGTATTTGCAGTAACTCCTATAGAAGCAGATATCATGGGTATTCTAGTGAGCCCCATAGCTCTTAGACAAAAACCTATACTAAAAGAGATGGCATAAAATGTATAAGAAAATAATGCTCTCCTTATATAAGATACTCCAATAGATAGAACTTGTGGTTCTTTAGTAAAGATTCCAATTATTTTTTCAGCTCCAACAAAAGTAATAATAGAAAAGATAAGAGAAAGAGTAATACCAGCAAGTACAAGCTTTCCTAATATTCTTCTTATCATTTCAAAATTTTTCTTACCAAAATATTGAGCTATAAATACACCCATACCACTGCACAGTCCAAATAAAAAAAGATCCAGTATCCTATAAACACTGTTGGCGAATCCAACTGCTGCAATAAATTCGGTTCCTAATCTCCCTATCATAAGATTATCAATAAAGTTTAGTGATGAAGATATAAGCTGCTGTATCATTAATGGTATTCCAATAGTAAGGAAACTCTTATAAAATTCAGATAAATCTACTTTTTCTTTTTGCATGAATCCTCCCAAGATAAATATGCTATTTAAATATTTTATCAATAAAAAAATTAAAATACAAGAGTCATAAAAAGAAAATAAAAAATTGAAAAAAAGTATTGACAGAGAAAAGTAAATGATTTAATATGTATATGTAAAAACTAGCACTCGTCATCATTGAGTGCTAATAAAAAATAATAAATGGAGGGATATGTTGTGAATATCAGACCAATAGGAGAAAGAGTTTTAGTTAAACTTGTAAAAGTAGAAGAAAAAACTGCAAGTGGAATTATTCTTCCAGGAGCTGGTGATAAAGAAAAGCCTAATTTAGGTGAAGTTATCGCAGTAGGAAATGGAGAAAAGTTATCTGATATCAAAGTTGGAGAAAAGGTAGTTTATGCTAAATTTTCTGGAACTGAGATAAAAGATGAAGAAGAAAAGTATCTTATTTTAAATATAGAAGATATATTGGCAGTAGTTGAATAATCAGGAGGGATATATAATGGCAAAAATATTAAAATTTGATGAAGAAGCAAGAAAAAAACTTGAAAAAGGTGTAAATACATTGGCAGATGCAGTAAAAATTACATTAGGACCAAGAGGAAGAAATGTTGTTCTTGAAAAAAGTTATGGAGCACCACTTATTACAAATGATGGAGTATCTATTGCAAAAGAGATAGAATTGGAAGATCCATTTGAAAATATGGGAGCTCAGTTAGTAAAAGAAGTAGCAACTAAATCAAATGATGTAGCAGGAGATGGAACTACAACAGCTACTATATTAGCTCAGGCAATAGTAAAAGAAGGATTGAAAATGGTAAGTGCAGGAGCAAATCCTATGTTTATCAAAAAAGGAATTGATAAAGCAACTAAAGAAGTTATTGAACATCTTAAAGCAAGAGCTAAAAAAATTCAATCTAATGATGAGATAGCTCAAGTAGCATCAGTATCAGCAGGAGATGAAGAAATTGGAAAACTTATAGCTCAGGCTATGGAAAAAGTTGGAGAGACAGGGGTTATAACTGTAGAAGAAGCAAAATCTCTTGAAACAACTTTAGAAGTAGTAGAGGGAATGCAGTTTGACAAAGGATATATTTCTCCATATATGGTAACAGATACAGAAAGAATGACAGCAGAATTGGATAATCCATATATTCTTATAACAGACAAAAAAATATCAAGTATGAAAGATATACTTCCAGTATTGGAAGAAACAGTACAAGCTTCAAGACCAGTTCTTATAATAGCAGATGAACTTGAAGGAGAAGCACTCACTACTCTTGTAATCAACAAATTAAGAGGAACTTTAAATGTTGTAGCAGTAAAAGCACCAGCATTTGGTGACAGAAGAAAAGCTATGTTAGAAGATATAGCAGTACTTACTGGTGGAGAAGTAATTTCTGAAGAAAAAGGAATGAAACTGGAAGAAACAACTATCTCTCAGTTAGGTAGAGCTAAAAAAGTAAAAGTAACAAAAGATATAACTGTAGTAGTAGATGGAATGGGAACAAGTGAAGATATTAAAGGAAGAGTAAATTCTATAAAAAATCAAATAGAAACAACAACTTCTGATTATGATAAAGAAAAATTGCAAGAAAGATTGGCTAAGTTATCTGGTGGAGTGGCTGTTATAAAAGTAGGAGCAGCTACAGAAATAGAAATGAAAGATAAAAAATTGAGAATAGAAGATGCTCTAAATGCTACAAGAGCAGCAGTAGAAGAGGGAATAGTACCTGGTGGAGGAACTATTTTATTAGAAATTGTAAAAGCTATGGAGAACTTCAAACTTGAAGGTGAAGAAGGGATTGGAGTAGAAATAGTTAAAAAGGCATTGACTTCACCATTAAAACAAATAGCAGAAAATGCTGGAGTAGATGGAGCAGTTGTTGTAGAAAAAGTAAGAGAAATGGAAGAAGGGTTTGGATTTAATGCTGCAACAGAAAAATATGTAAATATGGTAGAAGCAGGAATTATAGATCCAGTTAAGGTAACTAGGTCAGCAATACAGAATGCTGCATCAGTATCTGCATTAATACTTACTACAGAAGTATTAGTTGCTGCTAAAAAAGAGGCAAAAGAACCAGAAATGGGCAATCCAGGAATGATGCCAGGAATGATGTAATTGTATTAAAATAATAGAAACCTCTCCTTAAATATAGTGAGAGGTTTTTTTATGCAGATTAAAAAATTAATTTATCCAACTTTATAAGAAATGTAATAATAGGAACATTAAAAAAGTCAATAAATAATTTACTAATAAATAAATTAGGAATAGCAAAAAATGTTTTAGATGAGGATAAATATTTTTTTGTAAGAGTTTCCATAAAATGAAAAATGGAAAATTAAAAAAATTTAAAAAATATTTTCTAAATAAGGTTTAAATGAGGTATAATATATAATAGAATAATTTTAAATCGAACTAAAAATTTTAATATATTTGGAGGGATGGCTATGGAAAAAGAAATTTTAAAAAGATATGAAATGTGGCTGAATTCAGAGTATCTTGATGAAAAAGATAGAGAAGAATTAATGAGCATAAAAGGAAATGATGCAGAAATAGAAAGTAGATTTTATACTGATTTGAGTTTTGGTACTGCTGGTATGAGAGGTGTAAGAGGAATAGGAAAAAATAGAATAAACAAGTACAACATAAGAAAGGCAACTCAAGGACTGGCTAATTATATAATAGAAAATACAGGTGAAGTTGGAAAGAAAAAAGGAGTTGCTATAGCTTATGACTGCAGAATAGATTCAGTTGAATATGCATTAAATACAGCTCTTGTTTTAGCAGGAAATGGAATAAAAGCTTATCTCTTTACATCATTAAGATCAACACCTGAATTATCTTTTGCCACAAGAGAATTAAAAGCTCAAGCAGGAGTAATGGTAACAGCTTCTCATAATCCGCAGGAATACAATGGATATAAAGTATACTGGGAAGATGGAGCACAGATAGTGGAACCTCAAGCAAGCGGTATAGTAAATGAAGTAAATAATGTAAATATATTCAGTGATATAAAAATGATTTCAGAAGAGGAAGCAAAATCTAGAGGATTGTTAGAATATATTGATAAAAAAATAGATGATAGATTTGTAGAAGAAGTAGAAAAACAAGCTATTAATAGAGATATACCTGGAAAAAAAGATTTTAAAATAGTTTATTCCCCACTTCATGGAACAGGAAGGGTAGCAGTACAAAGAGTATTAAAAGAAATGGGATTTGATTCTGTATATACAGTACCTGAGCAGGAGATGCCAGATGGAATGTTTCCGACTTGTCCATATGCTAATCCGGAAGATAAGTCAGTATTTAAATTAAGTACACAGCTTGCTGATAAAATAGGAGCAGATATCTGTCTTGCTAATGATCCAGATGCAGACAGAACAGGTATGGCAATTAGAGAT
Source organism: Fusobacterium sp. (assembly GCF_032477075.1). Classification (NCBI taxonomy): domain Bacteria; kingdom Fusobacteriati; phylum Fusobacteriota; class Fusobacteriia; order Fusobacteriales; family Fusobacteriaceae; genus Fusobacterium; species Fusobacterium sp. Next base: position 5,728 of record NZ_JAWDXO010000040.1, read on the forward strand.
AATGAAGGAAATTGGGTATATCCAAATGGAAATCAAATTGGGGTTCTTTTAATGAATTATCTGTTAGAAATGAATAAGAATATACCTTCAAATGGGGCTGTAATATCTACAATAGTTTCTACACCTATGCTTGATGTGATAGCTAAAGATAAAGGAATAAAATTATATAGGACACTTACAGGATTTAAATATATAGGAGAAAAAATTAGACAGTTTGAAACTAAGGAACTAGATGGAACTTTCTTATTTGGATTTGAAGAATCTATAGGTTATTTAGTAGGAACACATGTGAGAGATAAAGATGCTGTAGTAGCTACTTTAATGTTATCTGAAATGGCTGCTTATTACAACAGCATAGGTACAACTGTTTATAAAGAGTTAAATAAACTATATGATAAATATGGGTGGTTTGTAGAAGAGACAATAGCTATTACCAAACAAGGTAAGGATGGATTAGAAGAAATTGGAAGAATAATGGAAAATTTAAGAACACATGAACATGAAGAAGTAGCTGGAAGAAAAGTTGAATATTATAAAGATTTTAAACTTCAGGTAGAAAAAAATATGAAAACTGGGAAAACATCGAAAATTGATTTACCTAAATCAGATGTTATTCAGTTTATTCTTGAAGATGGAACTTATGTAACAGCAAGACCTTCTGGAACTGAACCAAAAATTAAGTATTATATCTGTGTTGTGGATAAAACTAAAGAAAAATCATTAGCTAAACTTGAGGATATTAAATCTGGATTTCAAACTTATGTAGATTCATTATAATATTAAATGGAGGAAAATCAATGGTAGATGGGATATATATACATATTCCTTTCTGTTTAAACAAATGTAATTACTGCGATTTTCTATCATTCAAATCTGATAAAGAGAGTGGAAAGAAATATGTGGATTATCTATTAAAGGAAATAGAATTGTATCCTTCATATAGATATAGCACAATTTACTTTGGGGGTGGAACCCCCTCTCTTTTAGATTGTGAAGATATAGAAAGAATATTAAAGAAATTAGATATAGAAATAGGAGCAGAAATAACTCTTGAAGTGAATCCCAAGACTGTAGACTATGAAAAACTTCTTCAATTAAAAAAAATTGGAATAAACAGATTGAGTATAGGAATTCAGTCATTTGACAAAAAGTATTTGAAAATGCTTGGAAGGCTTCACTCATCAGAAGAAGGAGCAGAAACTTACTATAGTGCAAGAAAAGCTGGATTTGAAAATATAAGCCTTGATTTAATGTTTTCACTGCCAGAGCAAAACTTAAAAGAAGTAGAGAATGATTTAAAAAGACTTTTAGATATGAAGCCAGAACATTTTTCTATTTACTCACTTATTTGGGAAGAGGGAACTGTATTTTTTGAAAAATTAAAAAAAGGTCTTTTAAAAGAAACTGAAAATGAAATAGAAGCAGATATGTTTGAGAAAATAATAGATACAGCTGAAGAGGCAGGATATATTCATTATGAAATATCTAATTTTTCATTGCCTCAAAAAGAAGCTGTACATAATACAAAATACTGGGAAAACAAAGAATATCTGGGAATAGGCTTAGGAGCTTCTGGATATATTGATGATATGAGATATAAAAATCAGGTGAAATTTTTAGAATATTATGATAGTATAGAAAGTAGGATAAAACCAGTTGCTGAAAAAGAGAATATAAGTTTAAAAGAAAAAGTGGAATATAAATATATTCTAGGTTTTAGGCTTTTAAAAAAAGGAGTTATACCAGAAGGAGAGTATATAGAGAAGTGTATATCCCTTGAAAAACGAGGTTATCTTATAAAAAAAGGAGAACATTTTGTTTTAAGCAGAAAAGGACTTATGGTTGCAAACGATGTACTAGATGAATTTATATAAGGAGTTGAAAATAATGGGTGATATAAAGAAAAATATTTTAGAAATAGAGGAAGATATAAAAAAACACTCATTAAACCCTAAAAAAGCAAGATTTATAGCTGTTACAAAATATGTAGGAGCAGAAGATATGATTCCAATAGTAAATTGTGGAGTAAAAATTTTTGGAGAAAATAAAGCTCAAATTATGAGAGAGAAGCAGGAAAAATTTAATGAAATGGGAATAAAAGATGTAGAATGGCATTTCATTGGAAATCTTCAAAAAAATAAAGTAAAATATGTTGCTGAATATGTAAAAATGATACATTCAGTAAATAAAATATCTCTTGCTCAGGAAATTGATAAAAGAGCGAAACAATATGATAGGGTTATTGATATTCTGCTTGAAATAAATATAGCTGGAGAAGAGAGCAAAGAAGGATATAAACTTGAGGAATTATATAAAGAGCTTCCTCAATTGATGGAATTAAAAAATATAAATATCATAGGATTAATGACTATGGCACCATTTGTTGATGATGAAGAACTATTAAGGAGTGTTTTTAGAAGATTAAGAGAAATAAAAGATGAATTAAATGAAAAATGGTTTGAAGGAAAATTAGTTGAGCTTTCTATGGGAATGACTAATGACTATAAGATAGCATTGGAAGAAGGTGCAACATTGATAAGAGTAGGCAGAAAGATTTTTCAATAGGAGGTTTTAATAGAATGAAGAAAAAAGAAGGCGGAAAAAACTCTTTTAAAGTTTTTCAAGATTTAAAAGAACTTTTAGGGATAGATAATCCTGAAACAAATGAAATAGATGATATGGAAGGATTGGAAGGACTCGATGACACTGGAATAATTGAGATAAATTCTAATGGAAAAGAGCAGGAAGTTCCAACTCCTAAAGAGAATGCACCATTAAATCTAGGAGGATATGGAAAGTCTTCTTCAAGTCTTGAAGCTGAATTAAATGCTGGAGGAAATTACCAAACTATATTTGTAGATCCTAAAACTTTTGCTGATTGTAAAAAAATAGCTACATATATAAAAAATGATAAAATGGTAACTTTAAATCTTGAATATCTGGATCTTCCTACAGCTCAAAGACTGATGGATTTTCTAGCTGGAGCTATGAGTATAAAAGGAGCAAGTTTTATTGAAATAAGCAAAAAAGTATATACCGCTGTTCCTAAAAGTATGAAAGTATATTATGAAGGAAAGAAAGATACAAAAGGAAGAACAATTTTAGATTTTGGAAGAGAGGAAAAATAGAAGTGAAAAAAAAGATAAAGGCATTAGCTCTTTTTTCTGGAGGGCTGGATAGTGCACTTGCTATAAAAGTTGTAAAAGATCAGGGAATAGAAGTTATAGCCCTGAACTTTGTTTCTCATTTTTTTGGAGGAAAAAATGAGAAAGCAGAGAAAATGGCAGAACAGCTTGGAATAAAATTAGAATATGTTGATTTTAAAAGTAGACATACAGAAATATTAAAAAATCCTGTATATGGCAGAGGAAAAAATATGAATCCTTGCATTGACTGCCATTCTCTGATGTTTAAGATTGCAGGAGAACTTTTAGAAATATATGGAGCACAGTTTATAATATCTGGAGAAGTGCTTGGACAAAGACCAATGTCACAGAATGCAGCAGCATTGGAAAAAGTAAAGAAACTTTCAGAAATGGAAGATTTAGTGTTAAGACCATTATCAGCTAAACTTCTTTCTCCAAGTAAGGCTGAATTAGAAGGTTGGGTAGACAGAGAGCAACTGCTGGATATTCAGGGAAGAGGCAGAGGCAGACAGATGGATCTCATGAAATACTATGGAATTGAAGATTACCCTACACCAGGAGGAGGATGTTTGCTGACAGATCCAGCTTATTCAGAGAGATTGGAGATAATAGAAAAAGATGAATTGCTTGAAGAAAAAGAATCTTATTTATTCTATTTGTTAAAAATAGGAAGATTTTATAGATTAGATAAAGGAAAATATTTTTTCATTGGAAGAGATGAAGAGGGAAATAATAAAATAGATGAATTTGGAGAAATGGGAAATTTTCATATAACAGGTTATCAAATGGCAGGACCACATATACTTGGATATGGAAATTTTACAGAAGAAGAAAAACAGTTTGCATTGAACCTGTTTTCAAAATATTCTAAAGTTAAAGGGAAGGCAGAAATAGAAGTAAAGATAAATGGTAATATAGTAAAGGTTCCCCCTGTGAATATTGAAGAAATGGAGCAGAAAATAAAAGAGTTTCAAATAGTAGGATAGGAGAATAGAAAAAATAAAGTAAAATTAAAAGAGTCTAATTCAAAAATTACTTAAATCTATTCATATCAGAAGTTTAGAAAGTATTTTTGTATCAGGCTCTTTTTGTATTTAAAAAAATGGAGGAAAAATGAATTCTTTTGAGTCAATAGTCAATATTATAAATGATATTATGTGGAATAAAAATCTGCTTGTAGTAATATTAGTAATAAGTGGAATAATATTTACAGTGAGGACAAGAGGAGTACAATTCAGATTATTCGGACATATGGTATCTCTTATAACTGAAAAAACAAAAAAGAATAGGGAAGGAATAAGTTCATTTCAAGCTTTTTGTATAAGCACAGCTTCAAGAGTGGGAGTAGGAAATTTAGCAGGAGTAGTGGCAGCAGTTTCTGTAGGAGGACCAGGATCAGTTTTCTGGATGTGGGTAGTGGCTCTTTTGAGTTCAGCTACTGCATTTGTAGAGTCAACAATAGCTTTGATATATAGAGAGAAAGATCCTCAAGGTGGATATAGAGGAGGGGCTCCATATTTTCTTACAAAGGGTTTAAATAAAAAATGGTTGGGAGTTTTATTTGTAATATTTGCTCTTATATGCTGGGCTGGAGTTTTTCAAATAATATCCAATTCTGTTACAGAATCTTTCAATACTGCATTTGGAATAAATACAAGAACTACATCTGTAGTAATTGTAATATTGGCAGGAGCAGTCCTCTTTGGAAGAAGGGATAAAATAGTAAAGGTACTGGATAAAATGGTTCCTGCAATGGCAGCTATTTATCTTATTGTAGTTATTTTTATTATAATAAAAAATATAACTATACTTCCAGCAGTAATTCAGGATATTTTTAAACATGCTTTTGGAATAAGACAGTTTTTAGGAGGGACATTTGGAAGTGTAATAATGCAGGGAGTAAAAAGAGGTTTATTTTCTAATGAAGCAGGATCAGGTTCTGCTCCATGTGCAGCAGCAGCGGCAGATATAGATCATCCTGTAAAACAGGGATTGGTTCAAGCATTGGGAGTATTTGTAGATACCATACTCATATGCAGTGCAACAGCTTTTGTTATATTACTGTCAAGGGGAGATATACCAGAAGGACTTGGAGGAATGACACTTCTTCAGGAATCTTTCAGATATCAAGTAGGAAATTGGGGAGTTATATTTACAGCTGTTATATTGTTTTTATTTTCTTTCAGTACTATATTAGGTGTAAGTTTCTATGCCAAGCCAAATTTAGCCTTTTTATGTGACAAGTCTTGGCTTCAGGAAGCATTTAAAATATTTACTCTGATAATGCTTTTTGTTGGGGGAGTAAGACAGAATTTCTTAGTATGGAATTTAGCTGATTTAGGATTAGGACTTATGACAATAGTTAATTTAATGGGTGTATATCCTCTTACATATAAAGCTGTTGAATCATTGAAGGAATATGAAAAAAATTATGTAAGAAAATAAAAAAGGACTTGCCTGATCAAGCAAGTTCTTTTTTATTAATTTAAAATTTTATTATTAAACCGAAGCATCTCTTAAATCTTTAAAACTTGTATTACTTAGCTTTTCTTTGACATCTTCCTGAATAGAATATAGTAGAGAATTTATAGGATCAGCTTCGATTTTTTTAGCAGAATTTATATTCTTTAAACTTGTATTTATAAAAAGATCACCTTGGATAGATTCTATTACATTTCTCAGGCTGATATCGTCTGGAGACTTTTTTAATTTGTAGCCTCCTTTGATTCCTCTAAAAGATTCAACAAGTTTAACCTTACAGAGTCTTCTTAAGATTTTAAGAGCAAATTTCATAGACATTTTTTCAGATTCACTGATCTCTCTTGCATTTGCTATTTCACTTTTATCTAATTTTGATAAATATAATACAATCTTTATTGCATAATCACTTTCTTGTGTTATTTTCATTTTATATATCACTCCTTATTTTATTAAGTTATTTTAGAAAATTGTATTTTTATATATTCTATTTTTTATATTTTGTGCTATAATTTAGACAAATATAAAAAATATCTGGGAGAGTTTAATGAATAAAAAAACTGAATATAAGATTCTTTCACTTGCCTGCCTTACAGGAAAAATCATGCTGCAAAATGGCTCTGAAGTATATAGAGTAGAAAACCATATATGTCAAGTAGCTGAATACTATGGAATGGCTGCTCAATGTTTTGCTACACTTACCTGCATAATAATAACTCTTAAAAATTCTGAAGGAGAAGTCATTTCTCTTGTGGAAAGAGTGACATCTAGAACGACTAATTTAGATAAAGTGTATCAAGTGTATTCTCTTATAGGAAACATAAGCAATTATAACTATGATGAACTTAGAGAAGAACTTCTCAAAATTGAAAATGAAAAGTCATATCCATTTCTTATAAGTGCAGTTGGAAACTCCATTGGAGCTGGATTTTTTACTTTTCTTTTTTCAGGTAATATGAGAGAGTTTCTAGCTGCCTTTTTGTGTGGTTTATTTATTGCAATAGCAACGAAAATCACAGATACATTAAAATTAGGAACATTTTTTACTAATCTTTTATGTGGTGGAATATCTTCTGGAACAGCATGTTTATTTCTTTATTTAGGATTTATAACAGATGTTTCAATTCCTATAATTTCCACTTTAATGATATTAGTACCAGGAGTTGCATTTATTAATTCCATGAGAGATATATTCTCAGGAGATCTTGTTACAGGACTTTCCAGACTAGGAGAAGTAGCAATGATAGGAACTTCTATAGCTGTAGGTTCAGGGATAGCACTAAAGTTACTTCTAAATTTAGGGAGGGTATAGCAATGTCAGTAGAAAAAATAATATTTCAGATCATAGCCGCTATATTTACTACCTTAGGATTCGGTCTCATGTTTAATATAAAACACAAAAATCTCTTTCATACCAGTATAGCTGGTGGATTGAGTTGGGCAGTCTATCTTTTAGGACAACATTTAAATTATTCTGAAGGGTTAACATTTTTTATAGCAACGTTTGCTCTCGCATTATATTCAGAAGCAGTTTCTAGAATAATATACACACCTGTAACAACAATACTAATAGCTGCATTGATACCTTTAGCACCAGGTGGAGGAATTTATTATACAATGTATAATTTAATTGATAAAAATTACCCTATGGCAGTTCAGAAAGGTATTCAAACTTTTATTATAGCAGGAGCCATGGCTGTGGGAATCTTTTCAGCATCAACTGTATTTAGACTTTATGATGAAATAAAGTCTAGAATCAATAAAAGTATTTAGAATAAAGGGGATTTTTCCCCTTTTTAACTATTTTTTACTTTTTCAGCAAATCTTTTTCCAACTGTAAACTTTAAAACTCTTTTAGCAGGAATTACTATTCTTTCTTTAGTTCGAGGATTGCCATAAGTTCTTTGTTCTCTGTGTTCGATTTCAAATTTACCCCAGTCTTTAAAGATAACTTTTTCATCCTTATCAATAACCTGCTTTAAAGTATCAAAAAAAACTTTTACTCTTTTTTTAGCTTCTCCTATATTTTTCAATCTTCCATCTAACTTGAATGACTCTAGATACTTCTTCATAAATTCTTTTTCTGTCATTTTTGTGTGCCTCCTTGATTTGTTCTATTTTTATTTTTAAATATAGTTCTTTTTTTTCTTAAAATGAAGTATACTATGAGTATATTCATATTTATATATTCTATATTAGCATTGTTTTAATTAATATAAAATTCGAATTTTTTTTCAAAAATAATGAAAAAAATTTCATAGGTTACTTTTTATAGATATGTATACAAAATTTGAAAGGAGTTAAAGATGCTTAATGGAAAAAATCTGAATATTTTAGAGCTTTTATTTCAGAATGAATATACTGTTGAGGACTTATCTTCTGTTTTAAATCTCAATTCAAGGACTATACGTTATAATATAAAAGATATAAATGGAGTACTAAATAAATGCAATCTAAATGGAATATTAAAAAATAAAGATAAATATTTTCTTGAAAAGAAAGAAATGGCTAAAATAAAAAAGCTAATTTCTGAATTTTCTTCACTTACTTTTATAGATAGAAGAGATTATTTAATAACTAAACTTTTAATAGATGACAAAATAATATTAAGTCATGAAAGTAGAATATTAGATGTAGCAAGAAGAACTCTAAATTACGATTTAGTAGAAATAAAAAAATTTCTGACTTCTTATTCTGTAACTATTGAAGTCATACATGGAAAAGGAATAACATTACATGGAGATGAAAAACATCTCAAAATATTATTAATTGCTTTTCTTACTAAATTTATTTCAAAAGGAAGAAAACTTAAAAATATATTTAAGGATCTGCTTTATTCAATAGTAACAGAAGAAAAAATAGATGAATATATGCTCAAAGGAAATAAATTGCTTAAAATAGCAGGGAAAAATATTCAAATATATAGTTTTTATTCAATAATAGCTATATTTGTAGCTTCTCATTTAAAAAGAAAAGAATTTGAAGATAGTTATATTTATTCCTATTCTTCACAACAATATTATGAATATTTTAATGTAGTAAGAGAATTTATAAAAGGGGATATAGAACTGAGTAATTTTTCTATTCACATTATAACATTTATACTTATGGGAACATATTCAACAGATTTAAATGAAAATTTACATAGAGATATAGAAGAATTTTTAAAAGAATTGAATGAAAGATCTAATGATGAATTAAATATAAATGAAGAATTTGTTCGTAAAATATCTTCAGTTATTAAAATATCTATATATAAATCAAAATTTAATATTGTACAAAAAAATCTTGATTTTACAGATGTTCCTAAATATTGTTCAAAAATGTTTAATAAAATATATGAATTGGTGCCAAAGTATTTTATAAAATTTCCTATGGAGGATTTTATACTTCTGACAATAATTATTCAAGAAAATATAGAAAAAGAAAAATATGCAGAAAGCAAACCTAAAAAAATACTTGTAGTAGATAATACTTTTGAACAAAGAGCAACAGAAACAGTTATAAAGAAACTACAGTGTACATATAATATAGAAATTGCAGAGGTAATACCTGATTATCGAATAGAATATTTTCTTTCTGAAAATAAAGATATAGATCTTATTATATCTCTTGCAAATTTAGATGACGAACCCCATGGAATACCAGTTTTAAAAATTTATCTCAGTGACTTTTGGAATAGTATAAATATTTTAGATGAATTTAATATACCTAAAAAATATTAAAAGAGGCTATAGAAATTAGTAAAATAAATTACTGATTTGCAGCAGCCTCTTTTTATTTTTTTATGCAAGTTTCATATACATATCTATATGAGGAATACCATCTTCATCATATACATCAGATACAGCTGTAAATCCTACAGAAGAATAAAAATCTTTCAAGTAAAATTGGGCACCAATAGTAATTTCATTTTTTCTTATAATATTTTTCACACAGTCTATACATTGTAATACTAATTTTTTGGCATATCCATACTTTCTGTAATTGCTTAAAACCATAACTCTTCCAATAGAAGCAGTGTCATAAGATAATCCTGGTGCTAAAACTCTGGCATAACATATGATTTTATCAGTATTCTCATCTTTTAAATAGACATGAAGAGAATCAAAGTCCTTTTCATCAAAATCTAAATAAGGGCAATTTTGTTCTACTACAAAAACTTCCTGTCTTATTTTTCCAATTTCATAGAGCTCTATAGTTGTAAGTTCATCAAATTTTTTTATAAAAAATTCCATAGTCTGTTTCCCCTCCATATTATTAATTGTTATTGCTAAATTATACCTTTAAATACAAAATAATTCAAAATTTATTTGACATTATCTAAATGATATGATATCTTATTTGTAGAGATTATAAAAATGTAAAAAGAAAATAAGGAGATGGTTTTAATGGAATTAAAAGGATCTAAGACAGAAAAGAATTTAATGACTGCATTTGCTGGAGAATCAGAAGCAAGAAATAAATATACATATTATGCATCAAAAGCTAAAAAAGACGGTTTTGAACAAGTATCTAAGTTATTTGAAGCAACTGCTAATAATGAAAAAGAACATGCAAAACTTTGGTTTAAAATTTTAAAAGGTGGAGATATACCTTCAACTATAGATAATCTTCTAGATGCAGCTGAAGGAGAAAATTATGAGTGGACAGATATGTATGCTGAATTTGCAAAAGTAGCAAAAGAAGAAGGGTTTACTGAAATTGCAAGATTATTTGAAGGTGTGGCAAAAGTAGAGAAAGAGCATGAAGAAAGATATAGAAAATTGTTGGCTAATATCAAAGAAGAAATGGTATTTGCCAGAGGAGAAGAAGTAGCATGGGAATGTATGAACTGTGGACATATCCATTATGGAAAAAAAGCTCCAGAAGTATGTCCAGTATGTGCTCATCCACAAGCTTACTTTATGATTCAACCTAAAAATTTCTAATTAAATAAAGATTAGACCAGCTTATTGATTTTAAGCTGGTCTTTTATATTAATCTATAGATTTTTCTACTGCTTTTAACAGAGCGTAAATATCATCAGGATAAACTTCCCCAATATTTCCAATTCTAAAACTTTCTATATCTGTAACTTTTCCTGGATAGATAACAAATCCTTCTTTTTTTAATTTATAATAAAATTTTTCAAAATTATAATCTGAAGATTCTGGTGCAAAGAAAGTAGTGATTATTGGAGATTGATGTTCTTCAGGAATGAGAGACTTAAATCCAAGTTTTTTCATTCCTTCCCTTAAAATAATATTATTTTTTCTATATCTTTTTTCCCTTTCTATTACTCCGCCCTCTTTTTCAAGTTCCAAAAGAGCTTGATAAAATGCTCTAACTGTATGTGTTGGAGAAGTAAATCGCCATTTTCCATTGTTTTCCTCCATAACTTTCCATTGGCTGTAAAGATCAAGAGAAAGAGAACGAGCCTGACCTGAACAAATTTCTAAAATATCTTTTTTACATATAATAAAAGAAAAACCTGGAACTCCCTGTATACACTTATTTGAAGAACTGATTATAAAATCTGCTTTTATTTCTTCAATATCTATTTCTATTCCACCAAAACTTGACATAGCATCTACAATATATATTTTATTAAATTCTTTGACTAATTCACCTATTTTTTCAACAGGATTTAAAATTCCACTTGTAGTTTCACTGTGTACTACTGAAACATGGGTTATATTTGAGTCATTTTCAAGTATTTCTCTCATTTTATTAATATCTATAATTTCCTTATCACCAAACTTTTCTATGATATAATTAATTTTTAAAACTTTAGCAATCTCTCCCATTCTATCTCCATAAGCTCCATTTGATAAAATTAATAATTTCCCATTTTCAGGGAGAGCAGTACCAATAACAGATTCTACTCCAAAAGAGCCACTGCCTTGCATAAGAACAGAAGTATATTTATTATAATTTCCAGAGGATACAGCTAATTTTACTAACTTCTCTCTTATTTCTTGAACAATATTATTATATTCTTTATCCCATGTACACCAGTCTTTAAGCATCGCCATTCTTACTTCATTGCTTGTTGTTAGAGGACCAGGTGTTAAAAGCAGATATGGTTTTTCTAAACATTCTTCTAAAGTACGCATTTTTAATTCCTCCATGTTGTCTATTTTAGGCTCTCTCACCATTTATCAATTTATTATTAATGATATCTATTATTAAGGGAATTTTTGAGATATCTTCTGCAACAAAATGAGCTCCAGCAGAAAGCATTTTTGAAGCAGTTTTCTCCATTTTTTCTTTTAGTTCATTTTTTGAAAGAGAATTAACTTCTTCTAGGGATAAACCTAATTCACTGCTTCCCTTCAATATCCCAACAGTCCACACTTTTGCATTTCTTCCTTCTTTAATATCTGAAATAGTATCTCCGATTTTTATAACACAATCTGTATCTTCCTCTTCAAGAACAAGCATATTTTGATATATCATATATGGAGCAGGTCTTCCAGCAGGAACAGCATTAGGAGTTGTATAATAATTAGGTTTATATCCTTTACTTTCAGCACCAGGGATAATAATATCCATCATTTCCTGAGTATAACCTGTAGTAGAACCTATTTTTAATCCTCTGTCTCTTAAAGTATTTATTGTAGATATACAATTTGGAACAGGTTCAGTATAATCAGCAAGGATTTTAAAAAGTTTATTTTCAAAATTTTTATATAATTCATTGATATCACTATCATTCCATTCTCTGTTATATTTATTTTTCCATAGAGCAGTTATTCTATCAATTGACAGCATAGCTTTGATATGATCTATTTTTAACATTCCCATAGGACCTCTTGCTTCTTCAAGAGTTACCTCTATTCCTTTTTCTTTAAATATTTCAAGGAAAACCTGTACAGGTGCAAAGCATCCATAGTCAACAGTTGTGCCAGCCCAATCAAAAATTACTAAATTTATTTTTTTCATGATTAAATATTCTCCCTTTTTAATTTATTTTTTCTTTTTTGTAAGATTTTTAAAATTATCTGATATATTATTTTAATTATTACATTGGTTAAAAGTATTACTATTGACATAGCAGAAGCTTTTGCTATTTCTCCAGTATCATCTAAATTGATTACAGCTATGGAAAGCAGATTCAAACTTGAGGTATAAAGAAATACAAGTGCTGAAATAGTAACCATAGAATTTACAAAATAATAGAAGAAAATTTCTAATATTGAATCTATGCACATTGGGAAAGTTACATTGGAAAATGTTTTATACCAAGGTATTCCCATAGAAAGAGAAACTCTTTCAAATTCTCTGTCCAGTTTTTTTAAAGCTGTATTAGCTGTTAAAAAAGATATTGAATAAAAGTGAATGACATTAGCTAATACCATTATCCAGATGGTTTTATATATAGAGTTAAAAGGATTTATTATATTTATATTTAAAAAAGGTATTGTGAAATAACTTTTATTGAAAAAAAATATAAATGAAATACCTATTACCATTCCAGGAAGAGCTAAGGGAACAAGAGAAAGAAAGTAGATAACTCTATCTTTCAATGTCTTTTTTTCTTTTTTCTCAATTAGATAGGCACTCATAAATGTCATGAAAGTTCCAAATATTCCTGAAAGAACTGCCAAAATAAGTGAATTTTTAAGGAATATTTCAATTCCGCCATTATAGTCATAAAATTTAAAATTATTTAAACTAAAGCTAAGATCATAAGGCCATAATTTTGAAAAAGCTGAAACAAATATAGTAACAAAAATTGAGAGTATAAAAAAACAAATCAGTATAGTGTAAATATAGAAAAAACTATCTCGTATTTTATCTTTTTTAGCTTTATAAGGAATAGATTTAGCATTGAGAACAACTCCTTGTTTTTTCTGTATTTTCTGATCAATAAAGAAAGCTATTACAGATGGAATAAGAAGTATAATACTGACCACTGCTCCCATTGCCATATTATTCTGACCAACTACTTTTATATATACATCTGTAGCAAGAACACTAAAGTTTCCACCAACTACTTTTGGGGCACCAAAATCTGTAAATGAAAGAATAAATGCAATAATAAAAGAAGATATCATTCCATATTTCATATTTGGCAGAGTGATAGTAAAGAATTTTCTAAAATTACTTGTTCCCAGCATATCAGCAGCTTCATAAAGCCTATAATCAGTTGTGGAAAGAGCAATATTTAATACTAAAAATATTTGCGGAAAAATATATAGGACTTCAGCTATTATTATTCCTGTGGCACCATAGAGATCAATATCAAAAGCAAGCTGCGGTATTTTCTCGAAAAAGCCAGTAGTAACAGCTCCCTTTCTTCCAAAGAGATAGACAAGGGATATTCCATGCATCATTGTAGGAGCAAAGAGGGGCATAAGAGCTATATATTTGAATATATTTTTGAATCTGATTGTAGTTCTTTGTACACCATAAGCATAAATAAAAGCTAATAAGAGAGAGATTATGCTTGATGTTATTGAAATAGTAAAAGTATTTTTTAAAGAAATGAGAAGATTTTTATTAGAAAAATATTCTTTAAAATTATTAAATCCAATAAATTCTCCAGAGTTATTTTCAAAAGATTTTATAAATAAAAGTCCTAAAGGAAAAACTATGACAACTATTAAAAAAGCAAGAATAAACCATGTAAATATTTCTCTGATTATTTCATCTTTAGTTTTTTCCACTATGATACCTCATCTTTAAAGCTGAGATAAAAGTTCTCATCAAATTCAAGAAAAAATTTATTTCCCTGTTTAAGAGTTTCTTCATTGATAAAATTACATGGAACTTCAACTTTTAATGTTTTATCTCTGTTTTTAAAGAAAAGTCTATATGAAGATCCAAGATATTCCCAGCTTTCAATCTCTCTCATTATAAATTTACTTTTATTATTCAATACATCTGATACTATTTTTATATGTTCTGGGCGAATAGCTTTACCATTTTCCAGAAAATTTATTTTACCTATGAAATCAGCAGTAAAAGATGAATTAGGTTTTTCATATATTTCCCTTGGACTTCCCCATTGCATTATTTTCCCATCTTTCATAACCATTATTTTATCTGACATAGATAGAGCCTCTTCCTGATCATGAGTTACCATGATAGTAGTGAGATCAAGTTTTTTTTGTAGCTTTTTTATATCATTTCTCAGTTTTTCTCTTACTTTTGCATCTAATGCTGATAGTGGTTCATCTAATAAAAGAATATCTGGTTCAAGAGCAACTGCTCTGGCAAGAGCTACTCTCTGTTGCTGTCCACCACTCATTTCATTAGGATATTTATTACTTATGGAAAATAAGCCTACCATTTCCAAAACACTTTTCACTTTTTTTTCTATTAATTCTTTAGGCATTTTTTTGTTTTTCAATCCATAAGCTATGTTTTCCCAAGTTGTCATATTAGGGAAAAGAGCATAAGATTGAAAAACAATAGAAAAATTTCTTTTGGATGGATGAAGTATAGATATATCTTTATCTTTTAGAAAGATACTTCCAGAATTAAGTTCTTCCAAGCCTGAAATAACTCTTAATAAAGTTGTTTTTCCACAACCGCTGGGACCAAGAAATGAAATAAATTCTCCTTTTTTTATAGAAAGATTTATATTCTTTAAAGCATGGAATTTTCCATAATATTTATTTACATTTTTTATTTCTAAGTAGCTCATATTTCCTCCAGAATAAGGATATCCTTATTTTTGTTCAGCTTTTGCTCCAAATTTTTCACTCCATTTATCTAAAATTGTATTTTTATTTTCTGCAAGCCATTTGAAATCATTCTTTACAAGATGACTTACTGGATCAGTTGGGTAACCATTAGGGATTGGATTATTGATATTAATGCTTGTGATAGCATATTGAGTACCATATAATTTCATCATTTCTTCTGAAATAGCCCAATCAAGAAATATTTTAGATTCTTCTTTTATATCTTTTTTATTAATAAGGGCATTAGCTTCTGAATCCCATCCAGAACCTTCAGCTGGAAAAACTACTTCAAATGGATTTCCTTCATTCATAAGTTTTACACTTGGATAATCATAAGAAATACCAATAGGATATTCTCCATTAGCTGCTTGTTTAGCTGGTTTTGATCCAGAATGAGTATATACACCCATATTTTCATGGAGTTTCTCCATATATTCCCATGCTTTATCTTCTCCCATTATTTGAATGAATCCAGCTATAGCAAGAAATCCAGTACCTGAGGAAGCAGGATGAGGCATTGAAATTAATCCTTTATACTCTGGATTTAAAAGATCTTCATAAGTTTTAGGAATAGGCAGTCCAAGTTTGGCAAGCTCATTTTTATTTACAGCAAAAGTTGCCATCCATGCATTATTTCCTACCCATACAGGTTCTTCTGCAGAATCCTTAAACTTTGGATCAACTTTTTCTAAGCCCTTAGGAGAATAAGATTTCAAAAGGTTTTCTTTATCCAGCATAAGCAGACCAGTAGCAGCAGTTCCCCAGACTACATCAGCTTGAGGATTATCTTTTTCAGCCAGAATTTTTGTGATAAGAACACCTGTTGAATCACGGGTTATATTTATTTTGATATCAGGATGGTGTTTTTTAAAATTTTCTAAAAACATTGGGATCTGTTCATTTTCAAGAGCAGTATAGACATTGATTTCTTTTGTTTTTTGGGAAGCAGAGTTTTCTTTAGATTGACAGCTTGTTAATAAAAATCCTGCAAAAAGAATAGTTAAAAATTTTTTCATTATTTTCCTCCATATGTATAATTTGTATTTTTATATTTTTTCTAGTTTAGAATATGGATGTTAATGAAGTTTTAATTTAAAGTAAAAAAAAAGTGAAAGAAAGATTAACATTAAATTTACATAAAATTATTGATTTTTTTATATACTGAGTAATAAAATGAAAAAATACAGGAAAAATTAATATGGGAGGAAAGGAAATGTGGTTTGTATTTGCATTGATGTCAGCAATATTTGCAGCACTTACATCTATTTTTGCTAAAATAGGAATAGAGGGAATAAATTCAAATCTGGCAACTGCCATAAGGACAATAGTTGTATTATTTATGGCTTGGGGAATGGTATTTTTTACTGGAACTCAAAATCAAATTGGAAATATAGGGCAGAGAAGTTGGATATTTTTAATTTTATCAGGAATGGCAACAGGGTTTTCATGGCTTTTTTATTATAAGGCACTTCGGATAGGAGAAGCATCAAAAGTAGTGCCAGTAGATAAATTTAGTGTGGTTATTACTTTGATAATGGCCTTTGTAATATTAAAAGAAGCAGTTACATTAAAAACTATTTTAGGTGGGGTATTTATAACAATAGGAACATTTATTATGATACTGTAATAGAAAAAGAGGTTGACTTATTAAGAAAAGTGTAATTTTCAAACTTCTAAAAATTGTTTTAGCTTTTCAGTCAACCTCTTTGTTATTTTATAATATATTATTTAACTTATAATCTGCAACTATACTTTCAGATTCATTGATAAATTTATCTAAGAATTCTATATGAGCTTCTATACTTTCTTTTCCAGGTCCTCCAAGAGTACAACGTTTTTCCACACAATTTTTAATAGATATCATTTCATAAATATCTTTTTCAAATAATTTAGAAAATTCTTTATAAGTATTTATTGAGATTTCTTCAAAAGTAGTATTGTTGTCAATACAATAAGCTACCATGCTTCCAACTATTTTATAAGCATCTCTGAAGCTCATTCCTTTTTCAGTCAGATAATCTGCTACATCAGTTGCATTGATAAATCCCTGAGCTGCTGCTGCAAGAAGTCTTTCTTTTTTTATAGTCATAGTATGAATCATTCCATTGAATACAGCAAGACATCCCTTTACTGTATCAAGACTGTCAAAGAAATTTTCTTTATCTTCCTGCATATCTTTATTATATGCAAGGGGTATTCCTTTCATAGTTGTAAGCAGGGCCATTAAATCTCCAAAAACTCTTCCGCTTTTTCCTCTTATAAGTTCAGCTGCATCTGGATTTTTCTTTTGGGGCATAATACTGCTTCCAGTAGAAAAAGAATCACTTAGTTCTATATAACCAAAATCATTGGAGCTATAGATTATTATTTCTTCACAGAAACGAGATAGATGTACCATAATAAGAGCAAAAGCATTCATTATTTCAATAAGATAATCTCTGTCACTAACACTATCCATACTATTCCATGTAGGAGAAGAAAAACCAAGAATAGAACTTGTAAAGTTTCTATCTAAAGGATAGGTAGTTCCTGCCAGAGCAGCAGATCCTAGTGGAGAAGTATCAGCTAAAGCGGCAGCATTTTTAAGTCTGAGAAAATCTCTTCTAAACATTTCAGCATAGGCTAAGATATAATGTGAGAAAGATACTGGCTGAGCCTTTTGAAGATGAGTAAACCCAGGCATATATGTAGATATATTTTCTTTAGCGATTCCATTTATAATTTCAAGCAGATCAAGAAGCTGTGCTTGAACTTTAATTACTTCTTCTTTTGTAAATAATTTCATGTCTAAAGCAACCTGATCATTTCTGCTTCTTCCAGTATGTAGTTTTTTTCCCACATCTCCTATTCTATCTATAAGGATTTTTTCAATGTTCATATGAATATCTTCATACTCTATAGAAAAAGTTATTTTTCCCTCTTCAATATCAGTAAGTATTTCCCTGAGAGTTTTTTCTATAAGCTCACAATCAGCAACAGGAATTATTCCCTGCTTTCCCAGCCCTTTAACATGAGCTATACTTCCCATAATATCATATTTATAAAGTCTCTTATCAAAATTTATTGATGAATGAAAATCAAGAATAAGATGACTTGCTTTTTCTTTAAATCTTCCAGAAAAAAATTGCATTCTAACATCTCCTTAAAAAATTATTTGCTTCTCTGTTTTATTTTTATTGCTGTTAATATTGAAAGTTGTAAAATGATAGCTACAAACAGTACAATGTAGCTTTGGAAAAATCCTCCTATAAGAAAAGTTCCTAAAGAAATTATTCCATTAATAGCTGCATAATAAAATTGAGTTTTAACATGATCTATATGGCTGCATCCAGAACCAGCAGAAGCTAATATGGTTGTATCAGATATAGGTGAAACGTGGTCTCCAAAGAGCCCTCCAGACAGTATAGAACCAATAGTTACATATAGAGGAGCATTAAGTGCAACAGCCATAGGTATAACTATAGGAATCATTATACTGTATGTTCCCCAAGAACTTCCAGTAGAAAATGATATTATACATCCAAGAAGAAAAGCTATCATTGGAATAAATCCAGAATTAAGATTTATACTTTTTATAAAATGAACAATGTAATCTGCAGAACCAAGATTTTTATTAATAGTTCCTAAAGACCATGCAAGTATTAAAATAATTGCTATTTGAGTCATTTTATTTATACCATTTAGGTATATTGAAAATATTTCATCAAAAGTTTTACTTTTGTTTATAATCATCATAACAGAAAGAACAATAGCTGCATAAAGATATCCACTGCTTAATGCTGCTCTGAATTCACTTCCAGAAAATCTTTTAAACATGAAGTCAAATCCAAGCATAGAAAATAGTGTAATTAAAAGAACTAATATAGGAAGCCATACATAGATAGGTTTAGCATTTTCTACAATATACTCTTTTTTTTCAAGAACTTCAAGCTCTCTTTCGTTAAATATATCATCCTCAGCTTTTTTCATAGGTCCAAAATCCAGCTTCATAAGAGCTAGAGCAGGAACAATAGTAAGAGCAAGAAGAGGATATGTATTAAATGGAATTGACTTCACAAAGCTTTCATAGTCTGAAAGATTTAAATTTAAATTTTCAAACTCTTTTTGAAGAAGTCCAATAATAAAAACTCCCCATCCAATAAAAGGAACTAATACAGCTACAGGTGATGAAGTAGTATCAAGTATAAAAGCAAGTTTTTCCTTAGATAATTTCAATTTCTTGAAAAATGGAGCAAATATTGGTCCTACAATTAAAGGAGTTCCTAAATCAGAAAAGAAAATAATTATTCCTGCAAGGTAAGCTGAAAGCTGAGCTTTAGTTTTTGAATTGATATATTTACCAACACTTTGAGCAAAAGCATAGGCTCCTCCAGATCTCATCATAAGTTCAATAAATCCACCTATAAACACCATTAAAACAATAACTCCAGCATTATAACTATCAGTCAGCTGTTTTACAAAATAATCTGTCATCAGTGTTTTTGTTGTGAGAAGAGGATTATAATTTAATAGTATAAGAGCCCCTAAAAAGACACTGCTGAAAAGTGATAAAATTACATTTTTGGTTTTTATTGCCATAGCTACTGCTATTATAATAGGCAATATAGATAAAAACCCATAGTTTTCCATAAGAAATTCCCCCTTAAAATTAATTTTAATATAAAAAGCCAGTCAAATAAATGACTAGCTTGATTTTAATAAAAAAGCCAATAGATATACTATTGGCTAAAAAACTTTTTTATGCTCATAAAGATAAAAATTGTATCTTTAATCTTTTCCAAAAGAAATCTAATCAGTCAGCCATTGAAAGTGGAATATTAATTTTATAAGTTAGATATACCATGCCTTTCATGCCTCAATAACATTTTATTTCCCCCAGTTTTATTTTTTATCTAAGTTATACTACTAAAAAAAATCAGATATGTCAATAAAAAATTATTTTAAAATATTGTATATTGCATCTATATCTAAATTATTTCTAAGTAAATCAGCTAATTTATTATATTCATTTTCTTTAAATTCAGAAAATTCAAAAAGTTCATCCAACATATTTAATCCTTTTTTCTTTCTGATATTATTTAAAAACGTTCTGGTAAACTTACTATTATCAAAAATACCATGTATATATGTTCCAAAAGCATTATCTTTTGCAAGTACAGTATAATCAGTTTCAACAGTAAGATTTTTCTCATTTCCATGTGTAACTCCCTGATGAATCTCATAGCCTTTTATATGAAGTCCATTGCATCCATATAATAGCTCACAGTCGGATTCAGAAAGAGTTTTTTCTACTTGCTTTGTATATTTTGTTTTATCCATTGTAGTAACAGTATCCATTATTCCAAAACCTTCAGTTTTTTCTATATCGCTTTCAATATGATGTGGGTCAAAAATTTCTTTTCCCATCATTTGAAAACCGCCACATATACCTACTACTGTAGTTCCAGTAGAATATAATTTTTTTATTTTATCAAAAATACCATTAGCTTTTAATAACTCAAGATCAGAAAGAGTATTTTTACTTCCAGGTAGAATAATTATATCTTCTTCCCCAAGTTGCTCAGGACTGTATATATAATTTAGTGCTACATCTGAATATTGACTTAAAGCATCAAAATCTGTATAATTAGACATTTTATTAGTTCTGATTACACTAATATTTATATCTCGTTTTTCATTGGTATTAGTAGTCAGTTTTTTAGCTAAAACATCTTCTTCTTCAATATCAAGTTTTTTATAAGGAACTACACCTAAAACTTTAATATCCATTCCTTCATCTTTCAGCTTTTTTTCAAACATATCTATACCAGGTTTTAAAAGCTCTAAATCGCCTCTAAATTTGTTGATGATGACTCCTTTTATTCTTTTTCTGTCATTTTCATCAAGTAAGGCAATGGTTCCATAAAGTGAAGCAAAAACTCCACCAGTTTCAATATTTCCAACTAAAATAACAGGAGCATCTACAAGTTCGGCCATTCCCATATTTACCAAATCCCATTTTCTAAGATTAATTTCAGCTGAACTTCCTCCACCTTCAAGAACTCCAATATCAAAATTATTTTCTATTATTTCATAATTTCTTTTTGCAATGAGTTTCAATTCCCTAGAATTGGAAAAATAATCTGCAGCATTCATATTTGTATCAGGAATTCCTTCAATGATAATTTGTGAGTTATTATCAGAATTAGGTTTTAAAAGTATTGGATTCATAAAGACTCTAGGGAGTTCCATAGCTGCTTCAGCTTGTACAACCTGAGCTCTTCCCATTTCCAATCCATCAATATCCACAAAGGAATTAAGGGCCATATTTTGAGATTTAAAAGGAGAAACTCTATATCCATCTTGAGCAAAAATTCTACATAATCCAGCAGTAATGATGCTCTTTCCAACAGATGAACCAGTTCCTTGTATCATAATTTTTTTATGCATAATACACCTCTATTGATATTTTCTTTCAATTTAATGGTATCATAGTTTTATGTATAATTTCAACAGCTAAAAAATATATGGATAAGATACAAAACTTTTAATATTTGAATGTAACTTTAAAGATATTGACAAAAATATTAAAAAATTATATTATTAAGTTGATAAAAAATAGAAATAGGTGCTTATTTGAGCTTAATAAAGGAAGTTGGGTGTAAATCCCACACAGCGAAAGCTACTGTATAGAGGACGAAATCATGATATGCCACTGGGAAACTGGGAAGGCGTGAAAGTAGGGTGAATCTGAGTCAGGAGACTTACCAATAGAGAAAGATATATGAGAATATATTTATCCAATAAGGTAGGGAAACTATTTTATTGGATTTTTTATTTGGAGGGTTTTCAATGAGAAAGATACTTAATATAACAGATTTTTCTACTAATGAAGAAAATAAAAAAATGATGAAATATTATTGTGATAAGTACAACTTTAAAGGATTTGAACTTATCAAATTTGATTTGCAGAAAGATAATGCTTCTTTAAATAATTTAATAGAAGGGTATCATATGAGGTTTTTTCCTATGTGGCTAGATATTTATCTTGGAAAATATGAAATACTTAGAGAAAAATTTAAAGAGAAACAGGAAATATTTTATTGGTGTGGCGGAAATAGCAGAGAGGAATTAATTGATTATTATAAAAAAGAACTGAAAACGGCAGAAAAACTTGAAGTGGAATATGTTGTATTTCATGCCTGTTATGTAGATGATGAAGGAAGCTTAATATATGAATTTCCATATTCAGATAGAGATGTTCTTCAAAATGTTGTAGCATTGCTGAATGATATCTTTGAAGATAAAAAGTATAAATTTAAACTTCTTTTGGAAAATTTATGGTGGCCAGGACTTAGATTAACTTCAAAAAAAGAAATAGAGTTTTTATTAAATAATATAAAATATAAAAATATTGGATTTATGCTTGATACAGGACATATGTTGAATAATGAGCCAAAACTTAGAACAATGGATGAAGGGATAGAATATATTGAGAAAAATATTGATGAGATAGGGGAATTAAAAAAATATATAAAAGGTGTTCATTTGAATTTTTCTCTTTCTGGAAAATATTTAAGTGATGCTATAGAAAGACATAAAAATTCGTTGATTGAAAGAGAGGAAACCTTGAACAATATATATAGTCATGTAAGTCAGATAGATCAACATCTTCCTTTTGAAGATATAAGAATAGTAAAAATATTAGAAAATTTACCACTGGATTGGGTGGTATATGAATTTATATATTACAACAATGATGATCTTGAAAATAAAGTAAAATCTCAAGATAAAATATTAAAAACTTTAAATTTTAAATAGAGAATCTGTTAATTTAAAATGAAAACTAGCTCTGAAAAGTTGAAAAGGTATAAAAAGTGCTTTTAGAAAATTTCTATCCTAAAAAAGAGTATCACAA